>CAMBWG010000018.1 GCA_945871415.1 uncultured Desulfovibrio sp. | reverse complement strand
CCTTTCTCAAAAAGCTGAAAGTGGATTATCCCGTGTTCCTTGCGGGAGAAGATCTGATTCAGGCCTTTAATATTTCCAGCATTCCGCATAATGTGTTTTACGGCCCCACCGGCAAGGTCATGCTGGCGGGCAGTGGCCTCATGGACAAGAGGACCCTTCTGGAAATTTTTGGAACATTGACGGGCAAAAAGTAATGAAGCAAGCTTTCAGCGTGCGCCGTGCGCACATGGATGATGTCAAGGGCATTCACAGCCTGCTGTTGCAGACCGCGCAAAAGGGTCTTTTGCTGCCGCGTGCGCTTATCTATTTGTACAGCCATATCCGCAACTTCTGGGTTGTGGATGCCGAGGACGGCGGCATTGCCGCCTGCTGTGCGCTGGCGCCTGTCTGGCAGGATCTGGCCGAAGTCTGCTCCCTGGTCGTCCGGGAAGATTTGCGCGGGAAGGGACTGGGCCGTCTCGTGGTGGAAGCCTGCGTGGCGGACTGTCGCGAACTGCGTATCGAAAAGGTCTTTGCCCTGACCTATCAGGAAAAATTCTTCACGCACATCGGTTTTGAAATAGTGGACAAGAGCGTTCTGCCCCAGAAGATCTGGGCTGATTGCGTGCACTGCCCCAAGTATCCTGACTGCGATGAAACCGCCGTTTTCCTGACGGTGGGGGGAGACAAGGCGCATGCCTAGTTTGCGGACCGTCTTCACAGAGGAGCAGATCCGTGAGCGCATCGTCGAAATGGCGCGGGAGATCGACGCCGTTTACGGGGAAGAGCCGCTGGTTGTCGTCTGCGTGCTGAAAGGGGCGGTTCACTTCTTCAGCGATTTGAGCCGTCGGTTGCGCAATCCGGCGCTGGAGCTGGATTTCGTGCGCCTGTCGAGTTATGGCAATGCCACGAGCAGCTCCCGTCATGTGACGTTCAGCAAGGACGTGGACTGTGATGTGCGCGGCAAACACGTGCTCATTGTGGAAGATGTGGTGGACAGCGGCCATTCCATGCGTTTCCTCGTGACGCAGTTCCAGGCGCGCGAGGCGGCAAGCCTGCGTATTGCAGCCCTGATCGACAAGAAGGAACGTCGGGAAATCGATGTGCATGTGGACTTCGTGGGCTTCAACCTTGAACGCGGGTATATTGTCGGTTACGGCATGGATTGTGCCGAGAAATATCGGGCTCTGCCCGCTGTGTACGAACTCCTGTCCTGACGGCAAAGTCTATTTTTTCTCTGGGAGGGAGGGTAAGCCCTTGCCGCGCGAAGGCTGTTTACGGCATCGCGGTCGTCAACGGGATTCCCTCCCTCTCCTTTTGGCAGACCCGTTTCCGGAGCTGTTTTTTCGGCTGCGACGTCCGCCGGTCGGGCAGGGATGGCGGCTGCGAAGAAGTCGCCAGTTCTCCGGGGAGGCACTCTTTTTCTGCGTGTTGGCGCACTTGAGAAAAAATTTTTTCCCGCATAGACTGGTACGGGCGGCTTCGCGGGCCGACGGCGCTTTGCCGCGCCCCCGGAGCGCCTTTCTGGAGATATCTTATGGAAGTGAAATGCCCACACTGCGATAGTCGTTTCAATCTGCCGGACAGCGTTGTCAAACCAGGCGCCAAGCTGCGTTGCAGCGTCTGCCAGTCTGTCTTCACACTGCCGTCGCCTGCTGCGGCAGCAGCCCCTGCCGCAGCGCCGCGCCGACCGGAGCCGACCATGGCTACGGCGCCTTTTTCGCTGGATGAAGAGGAACAGCCGCGCAAGCGTAATCTCCTGCCGCTTCTGTTGATTCTTCTGGTGCTTCTGCTGGCTTCTGGGGGGGCTGCCGGGTGGTGGTTTTTCCTGCGTGATGCGGGCGAAAGCCCTGCCCCTGCCACACCGGTAGCGAAAAATGATCCGGCTCCCGCCGCCCCCGAGGCTGCGCCCAAACCGCAGGTCGCGGATAAGCTGCGGATGCTGAGCATGCGCAAGGTGCATCAGTATTATGTGGACAATGAAACCGTGGGCAAGGTTTTCGTCATTGACGGGGTCGTCGTCAACGGCTTTGATACTCCCAAGGCACTGATTGCCGTGGAAGCGGCTATTTACGACAAAAATAAAAAGCCTCTCGCGGTCAAGCGCCAGCTGGCGGGTACGCAGCTCAGCCTGTTCCAGCTTCAGGTCGTGCGGGAAAAGGACATGGAAGCCTTCCTGACCAACAAGGTCGATATCGTGACGGCCAACACCAATGTCCAGCCCGGGGCGGAAGTTCCCTTCATGATTCTTTTCTACCCGCCCTCCAAGGAGCAGAGCCAGGCCTTTGCCGATACCATCAAGGAATTCGGCCTCCGTATCGTGGATGTGCAGGATGCCTCCGCTGTGACGGGGTTCTAGGGCGAAGTATACAGTCTTTATTGTTTGGGGGAGGGAACCCCTCATCTCTGCTGTCGATGCCCGTAGCTTCCTTCGTCGCAACGGGCACGGCCTGCGGCCGCCATCCGGTCGCTGCTGGCGCGAGAGGGGTTCCCTCCCCCAAGCTCCCTACCTTCCCCAGCGCGCATTTTCAGGGGATGTGAGAGCTCTGGTAAGTTTTTTTAAGGTGTTTAGTCGATAACTTTACTTGTTCGAAATGATTTATAAATCCGTGTTAATCTGCCTCCAGGGCTGATAAAAATATGCCCGGCGTTCCGAAAACAGGAGCGCCGGGCTGTTTTGTATGGAAGTGGGACAAGAGTGTTTTGCCTTTGAAAAAGGCAAAACACGAGGCGGCGGCACAGTCCGCCCGGCCCGGAGTGAGCGGAAAAACTGCGTTTTCCCAGCGAAACGACAGGCCGTATGGTTTGAAATGCGAAAGGTGTTTCAAGAGAAAATGCTCTGGAGGTGACGATGCCGCAAAAGAATTTTACGCGGGCTGTCCGGTGGGTCAAAGGCCTTCTGGCCGTTGCGGTATGGCTGGGCGTTCTTTGGAAAACATATCTCTGGGCCGGGCCGGATGATGTTAGCCCGGCCATGATGACTTTCCTTCTGGGCTTTGTCAGCGTGCTTGTCCTGTCGGTTATGGCCGTGCCTCTGTGTTCAAAAACACCGTGGCGCTGGCTCGGCGTCTATGCCGTGATCTGGGCCGCCGTCTATTGGGGAGTGCCCTGGGCGCTGCGGGCGGGAGGAACGCTGTTTTCGGAAGAAGTCAGTCCGGACGGTCGTTTTGTTGTCGAATGCTACAGCGTGCCCAGAAATCCCGTCACAACTGTCTTTTATAATCATGACGGATCGTTTTTCGTGAAAGCCTTTGACAGGAAAAGCGGAAAGTATTTTTTTGTCAGCGATATAACGGACTGGCGGGTGGAAACCGGAATATCCTGGCCGAGCGGCGACGACAGGGAAGTGACCGTCGGCAAATATGGTATTGATTCCGATGCCATTTCGTTCAGGCTCCCGGAGTAGGGGCAGGATGGAAGCGTCTTTTTTGAGAGGCATGCCGTATGCCACTGTACTCCTTGGAGTATTTTTAGTTCGAAACGATGTGTGTTTCAAACCATACGGCCTGTCGTTCCGCGGGAAAAACGCCTTGGAAAAAGCGCGTTGGGGGAAGGCGGAGGGCCCGGGGGGAAGGAAACACCCTTTGCGCACCAGCCAAGAGGAGCCTTCCCCCGGAGATTATATTACTGGGGAGTCAGCGTCAGATAGAGATCGCCCTGCCAGGGGCCGATGCGTTTACCGAGGCCGCGCAGGCGCACGGGCTTGCCGGGGATGAAGTCGTGGGGCAGCGTTATTTCCACGGTCACGAGTTCGCCGGAAATGCCCTGCCGGATACGCAGACGGATACGCGAACCGGGGAGGAGCATGCTCGTGGGCAGGCTGAAGGACTGTTCCTCGTCGATCTGGTGCCGGAGCCAGCCGGTGACGCCGTTCTTGAACAGCAGTCCGAGGCCTTTGCGCGGGCCTTTTTTCATCCAGGAAACATCGACGCGACGTTCTTTGGCGGGCGGAGGATCCCGGCGCATACCGCGCGGTTCCGCGCCCGCGGCTTCTTCTTCCTTGCGTGCGGCGGCCGCTTCCGCGGCGGCGCGTTCGGCGTCCTGCCGGTGCAGTTCGCTGTAGATGTCTTCAAAGACGCGGCGGGCAAAGGGATCGTTGAGCAGATCCCGCAGTACTTCCTCTTCCGCATAGGCGTGCGTAGTCTTGTCCGTCTTATCGCCTTTGTCGGTAGCGTCATCCGCAGCCGTCTTTTGCGCGGCGTCGTCCTGCCGGGCCGATTCCTGCGTCTTTTCTTCCTGCGCCGAGTTTGCCTTTGGTTCGGCTCCGGCGTCCTTGCCCTGCGCGGCCTTTTCCGCCGCAGGTTTCAGAACGGCGGACAGAGCGACATAGGCTTCGTTGAGACGCTGGAACTGCCGTCCCGCATCGGGATTATCGGGGTACAGATCCGGGTGGAGCTCAAAGGCCCGCTTTCGATAGGCGCTTTTCAGCGTCTCAAGATCGGCGTGCTTGTCGATCTTGAGAATCTCGTAGCACTCTTTGAGCGAGAGCTGCCGGGAGGGACGTCGCATAGCTTATTGCCTGTGAGAAAGAATAAGAGCGTTGGCTTCGGTGCGGGTATCGCTGGCTAAAAGACGTTCCTGCTCCAGATAGGCCATGCCCTCCCGCGCAAAGTCTTCATGGCTGATGTCGGGATTGATGCCGGGGCAGAAATCCTTTGCCAGTGCCAGACTTTCGGGGTCCTCGATGTTGCCGCGGAAAAAGGGCCAGGCCTTGCAGATGGAGGGTTTGCCTTCATGGACGATACAGCCCTTGCCCTGTCGGAAAAAGATGCAGTAGCCGTCCTCGCCGCAGCGGATTTTCAGTTTGCCGCCGGCCTGTTCGCCGTAGGCGGCTATAACGGCATCGGCAGGCATGCGGAGGAAGTCGCACAGGCGTTGCAGATCGGAAGGGGAAACGACAATGCCTCCCTTGCCTTCGCAGCAATGTCCGCACATGCGGCAATCGAACGCGGTGTTCGTCATGGAGTCTCCTTGAGGAATCTTCCCCGTCCTGTGAGCGGTATGGCGTGTCTCTCGGAACAACATCCGGTGCTGCTATGGTGCGGGGAAGGGAAGCATACAGCGTTGCAGCATTTCGGACAAGCCCGAAAGGCGGGCCGACCTTTTCAGGCATAGAGAGCATTCTGCCTTTGAAAAAGGCAGAATGCGAGGCGGCAGTACAGCGCCGCCCGGCCCAACGCGTGTGGAAAAAGCGCGCTTTTCCGCACAACGACAGGTCCTGTGGTTTGAAATGCAACGCGTTTCAAACTGAAAATGCTCTGGAATACTATCGGCAAAAAGATAGTAAAGGAATAGAGCCGGCCGAGCGTAAAACGACTGCGGCCGGCTCAAACGTTTCTCTGTGCAGTTGCGGAAGGCTGCGTTCCCTGCAACCTTTTTTCAAGCAGCGGTATTTCAGGAAGAGCGGCTTTTGCCGCCGGGACCTTCCCGCCCCGGGGCGCGGGATGCCGGCCGGCTCCGAGGGCCGCTATTCCGAATCCGGCTGATTGATGCCGTCTTCCTTCTGCCAGTGTTCAAGATTGCTGCGGATGAACTCGCAGACATGCTGATGCTCTTCCTTGCCGTTGCCGCGAATGTGCAGGGCATTGCCGAAATGGTAGTGGACAGGAAGCGGCTTGATTTTTCCGAATTCCTTTATCTTTTTGCCCTGACCCCAGGCGTCGGTCTTGAGGGCCAGCGGCACGACGGGCACATTTGCCTTGCGGGCCAGCTTGACGCCGATGGTATTGAAGTGCTGCTCGTCAAAGACGAGGCTGCGGGTGCTTTGCGGAAAGACGATAATGGAAATGCCGCGGGCAAGGCGTTCCACGCCGCCATCCAGCACGGCGGTAAGATCCTCGCGCGGATTGGTACGCCCCACGACAATGGGATCGCGCGAACGCATGACCGGGCCGAAAAAGGGCATGGTTGTGAGACTCTTCTTGACGACAAAGGTCACGGGACGGATGGGGCGCAGGATACCGGGAAGCATGAAGGTTTCGAGGGTGCTCATATGATTGGCCACATAGACGCAGGGTCCCTCGAATTCCGTAGCATGGCGCAGTCCCTCGATAAAGACGCGGCTTCCGATACTTTCGAGAATTTCCGTGACGGAAACGCTGGCATGCACCCAGGCGGCATCGTCGCATTGTCCCCTGGCTGCACGGCGGCAGAGCCATTGCATGGGCCCTATAAGCAGGCGACTGTAAAACATGGTGGACGGCAGGTTGCGGCTCAGGCTGCCAAGAGGGCGCGCGGATGTTTCGTATCTGTCAAGTCCTTTGAATTTATTTGAAAAAGTACCTTCAATAAATGGTGTCATGACCAATCGTCCGTCTTTTTGATGTTGTGGATCTTGCGCCACCACTGGCTGAGGCGCTGTTCTTCGCCGTTGTCGCGCGGCATATAGAAGCGGCGGCCGGCCAGTTCGGCGGGAAGATAGTCCTGCCGGATCCACGCCTCCGGGTAATTGTGCGGGTATTTGTAGTCCTTGCCGTAGCCCCATTCCTTCTGCATCTGGGTGGTGGCATTACGCAGATGCAGCGGAACCGCCTGAGGGCCGTTTGCCTTGACCTCCCTGGCGGCGGCAAGATAGGCGGCATAGGTGCTGTTGCTCTTGCGAGCCAGCGCAAGATACGTCGTGGTTTCCGCCAGAGGGATAAAACCTTCAGGCATGCCCACAAATTCTACGGCCTGCTGGCAGGCAACGGCCAGTTGCAGGGCACGGGGATCGGCCAGCCCGATGTCTTCCGAGGCCGAAAGAATGAGGCGGCGGCAGACAAAACGCGGATCTTCGCCCCCTTCCAGCAGACAGGCAAGATAGTAGAGCGCCGCGTCGGGGTCGCTGCCGCGAATGGACTTGATCAGGGCTGATGCCAGCTCGTAGTGGCTGTCACCGTCCTTGTCGTGTCGGGCCAGCATTTCGGGCAGCGTGGCCTTGATACCTTCCGCTGTCTTGCGATCCTCCGGCAGGGCGGCCACATATTCGACAAGATTGAGCAGCGTGCGCGCGTCACCGTGCGCAGCTTGCGCCAGAATGTCAAGTGCTGCTTCGGACAGAGACAATTGCAGGGTGGCGGCGCCGCGTTTTGCCAGCGCCATCAGTTCGGCATGCCCCAGAGGACGCAGGCGCAGCACATGCAGACGTGAGAGCAGCTGCCGTGTGACGCTGAAGGATGGATTTTCCGTGGTGGTGGCCAGCAGAATCAGTTCTCCCGACTCCACCAGCGGCAGGAAAAAATCCTGCTGTGCCTTGGTGAAACGGTGGAGTTCGTCCAGCACCAGCACTTCCACGCCCGTCAGTGAGCGGCGCAAATGCTGCAGACCCGCTTCCGGCGCGCTGAGCCTGACGTACTTTTTCCCCGAAGCCCGCGCCAGCAGCAGGGCCAGCGTGGATTTGCCGCAGCCGGGAGGCCCGAAAAAAAGCAGACTGGGCAGCCGCGGCGCACGCATGAAGGAGCGAATGCGATCCGTCAGATGCCCCTGACCGAGAAAGTCGGCCACATCATCGGGGCGGAGGCGTTCGGGAAGCGGTTGCGAAACGGCCATGGGCAGGAGAGAGCAGAGGCTAGGCTGCATGATCGGGCAGCTGCGAGGCCCACCAGTGCAGACCAAGGCAGAGCGTAGCTGCCGTTTCGCAACGCAGGATGCGGGCTCCGAGGCTGATGCGGGCAAAACCGGCGGCATCAAGCGCCGCCAGTTCGCGGGGCGAAAAGCCTCCTTCGGGGCCGATGGCATAGACCGTGGTGCCGGGCAGCCCCAGACGCGAAGGGGGGATGATGGATGTCGTTTCTTCCAGTTCCCAGGGCAGAATACGATTATCGGCCTGCGCGGCCTGCCGGATCAGTTCATCCACGCCGCCCGTAAAAACCTGCACTTCGGGCAGCCACGGATTGCCGGACTGTTTGATCCCGGCGATCATCTGGGCGCGCCATGTTTCGGCTGCCTGCGGCGGGAGCTTGCCCTGGCTGAAATCCCCCTGCCAGAGCCAGACGGCATGCGCCCCCAGTTCCGCTGCCTTCTCGGCAAAGAACCCGCGCCGCACGGCCTTGCTGAAGGCCAGAGCCATGACGGGCAGCGAGGATGGACGCGGCACGATTTCTTCGTGCAGCAGATCGAGCAGAACCTGCTTTTTGTCTGTCTGCCGTATGCGGCAGCGGCCGATGCGCCCCTGACCGTCCAGCAGCACGACGTCTTCACCGGCACGCAGACGCAGGGCCTGCGTCATGTGACGGGCTTCCTGGCCGTCAATAACGATGCCGGAGGGCGATGCCCAGCGCTCCGGGGAAAGATAAAAGCGATGTTCGCCCATGGTCAGGCATTCTCCTTTTCTTTGGCGCGGGCCTTGCGCACAGCCTTGAATCCGTCCTGCAGGGCAACCAGTCTGCCATAATTCTTGCGTATTTCCAGACCGGCCTTTGTCAGCGTCTCTTCAGGGACGTCAATATAGGTGCGGCACAGATAGCGATCCGAAAGAATTTTTTCCACATTTTCCACAATATCGTCCACCAGCTCGGGAAAGAAGTTGACGATTTCAAACTTCAGCTCGTTGAGCAGATCCAGCGAGGCACGCAGCATCTGGCGGTAGCCGATGCGCTCGCCCTTGAGCTGGCGGACGCTGAGATCCTCGAGAATGCGCACGCGGCGGGCCTGCTGGATATAGCTGAACTTGGCGCAGACTTCGCGGTGCAGTTCACGCAGGGCATCAAAGGCTTCGTCATTGTCCGGCGAATACAGATAGCCCGTCAGCACCTTGCTGACGTTGCAGAAAAATTCATCGCTGTAGCCGATCATGCGACGCTGATGCTTGGTGAGCCAGAAATACAGGAATTTCAGGCGTTTTTCATCCGTGTCGGTATTTTCAATAACTTCGGTGCGCTTGTAGACGATACGTCCCGTGTATTCCCCGCGCACAATGTCGTTGAGGCGCAGGAACATATTGGTGGTATCCTTGATGATGTTCAGCCCGGACAGAGCCTCGCCGGTGAGCGGGTGCAGCACTTCCTGCGAGGCGACGGACAGGGCGCGATCCTGACGGACGTTGCTGGAATCGAAGCGGTGCTGACGGTAGGTGACGCGGATGATGACCACGCGGCGTGGCTTATCGAGAAAGAAGCCCTTTCTGTCCAGCTCTTCGATAACTTCGTGCTGATCTTCGTCCACGGCCACCAGCGCAATTTTTTCCAGCGCGGGATAGCGCCGGTTTTCGCCGCAGGAAAGATAGGTTGTAATGGTGCGGTCCGTCTGCCCCTGAACGCGCAGCAGACAATGCTCGCCCATCTTGTGCAGCTTGCGGGCAAAGAGGGCGCTGGAGGTGCGGCGTTCGGAGACAATGGGAAAACCGTAGAGTTCCATCAGATACTGATAGACAAACATGCGGTTGCGTTCGTACATCTCGCTGTCGCCGTAAGCGAATTTGCCGATACGCATGCCGAAGCGCTTCAGTTCGCTGTCGATATCCGAGGGAAAGGAGGCAAAGACGCCCGCAAGATGAAACTGCCTGTCCGCGCCGAGGGCCAGAACGTGCGCGCGATCCATGGCCAGGAGATAAGGCATGAGCTGGGGGTAATTATCGAGCAGGACGGTGTCGGTACGGGCGAACTGCTGGCGGAAGATTTCCTGATGCTGCCGCGGCAGACGCGCAGCCATGGTTTGCAGGTTAAGCGCCAGTACCGTATGTTCCAGCGGACAGCAGGCCCCGTCGCCCTCGCTGATGACGGTATGCAGTTTGTCGTACTGAAAGATTTCGGAAAAATATTCCAGAGGTCGTTCCAGAGCCACCAGAGCGAAGCCCGGCAGATCCTTGTATTCGAACATGTCGTTGTCGAAGGAGGGGAGCAGTTCGCGGGCTTCCACAAGAGGATAGCTCTTGTTTTCCTGATACGGCTTGACAAGGCAGAGGCGGATATGGACCGCATCGAGAAAGCGTTTCAGGGTCGCAAGATTGGGAATATCCACAGGCTCGGAAAATGTGTAGGCGTCACACCACGGCAGCCCGTTCTTGCTGAAGATTTCTTCCCATTTGATCATGGCGTCCCTGTTCCTTCCCGACCGTCGGACTATGCGGATTCCCCTTTCCTTCCGTGCCGTTGTTCAGAATAAGCACTTTTCTAAATTTTTTCCAGTACTCCGGGACGCGTGTCCGTCCGGCATGGTTGCGGCGCTTCTCCGCCTCTGGTAAGCAAGGAAAGGACGCACGGATATCCGCGCCGCCAACCCTTCAACCCTTCGAGCGCCATGGTCGGTTCCACTGTAGAATATCATATCCTGTGTATCGTGTGCAGCGTCTTCGATGCCTATTCCGCCGTTCTGTTTCTCCCCGCCGAGGATGGCGACGGATTCCGGCTGGCGGAGTTCTTCAGTCTGGGCGATGAAATCATTACCGATGAGGATTTTCGGCCGGACAAGGGCCTTGTCGGCTGGCTGCTGCGCAGTCACGAGCCTCTGCGTCTGACCAGTTTCGACAGGGAAAAGAACTCTCTGGGCTATTACCGCCGCGAGGATGAGGTGGGTATCAAGGCCTTCATGGCCTTCCCCATTGCCACGGGCGGCGTCCTGTGCGTGGACAGCAAGCGCGAATATTCCTTTTCGGAAAAGGATCAGAAGATGCTGCAGCTCTTTGCCGATCTTATTTCCGGGATGCAGAAGGAAAAGAGCGCCAGCCTCATTACCGGCAATATTCCCCGCTATTTTGTGGAATTCAACGTGCTGCGCGATCTGCGCAACAAGTATAAGCGCTGGCCGCAGTATATCCTTAATTTTGTCCGCACGCTGGCTGATGCCTCGGGCTTTGACTACTGCGCCTTTGCGTCTACCGACGGCGCCGGGGAAACGTATCGTGTCGAGTGCGAAACCCGGTCCGTCCTCCTGGACAGAGGCAAACCCATGGTGCTGCCGCTGGGCTGCGGCCTGACAGGCTGGGTATTTCGTAATGAGCAGCCGGTATTTGCCGGAACCATAGAAACGTCGCCGTCCACCATGCTTTTTGGCAAGCAGGTGGAAATGCCTGATTTTCAGGCGGCGGTCTGCCTGCCCGTCACAATCAGCCGCAGTACGCGCGCCGTCATCTGTCTGGCGCATATGGAGCCTCTGGAAATTGACGAGGTCATGCGGAGCTTTTTGTTGCAGTGTGTGGATCATCTGGCTATGCATCTGGAAAATCTTTACCTCCAGACACGCCTGAATCATCTCCTGCCGCAGGCGCATCTGCACCGCAATGGCGCGCCGACCTTCGAGACGGAGAAAAACGAGGACGAAGAATAGGCGGAGCTCAAGCGGATGTTTGGTTTCCTGCGTCGTTTTTTTGCGCATGATCTCGCTATGGATCTGGGCACGGCAAATACGCTGCTCTCTTCCGCGCGGGAAGATCTGATCGTCAACGAACCTTCCGTGGTGGCGCTGGATGCCATCAGCGGCGCGGTGCTGGCCGTCGGTGCGCAGGCCAAGGCGTATCTGGGGCGTACACCTCAGAAAATCCGGGCCGTGCGGCCCATGAAGGATGGCGTTATTGCCGATTTTGACGTGACGCGCGAGATGATCGCCTATTTCGTCGGCAAGGCTATCGGACGCTCTCGGCTGTTCAGGCCGTCCATGGTGATCAGCATTCCCTCCGGCATCACGCAGGTGGAAAAAAAAGCCGTCATTGATGCGGCTCTGCTGGCCGGAGCCGGAGAGGTGCGTCTTGTGGAAGAGCCCATGGCGGCAGCTCTTGGCGCGGGTCTGCCCGTGCAGGAAGCCGTGGCCTCCATGGTTCTGGACATCGGCGGCGGCACCAGCGAGGTTGCCATCATTTCTCTTTCGGCCATGTCCGTTACCCGGTCGCTGCGTATTGCGGGCGATGTCATGAATGATGCCGTACGCCGCTACATGCGGGATGTCTTTGGTATCGTAATTGGCGAAAATTCCGCGGAGCGCCTCAAGATAGAACTGGGAACGGCCGTGCCTGTGGACGACAGCCGTACCGCTGAGGTCATGGGCAAGGATGCCGTACTGGGAACGCCGAAGACCGTCTGCGTGAGCGAAGCGCATGTGCGGGAGGCGCTGCGGGACCCTCTTCAGGCCATTGCCGGGGCCGTGTTGCGGGCGCTGGAGATGACACCGCCGGAACTGGCCGCCGATATTTATGAGCGCGGCATGCTGCTGGCCGGGGGAGGGGGGTTGCTGCGCGGGCTGGATCAGTACCTGGCCGCCGCCGCGCATATCCCTGTGAGAGTGGATGTCGATCCTCTTACGACGGTGCTTCGAGGTTCGGCGCGAGCCATGCGCGATAAGAGCACCTACGAAGATTTGTTTATTAACTAGGGTCAGGACTCATTATCAAGAGCTGTTTTTCTGTGGGCTAATATGCAAAAAACAAAACATAACCCTATGTTATGAAACGTCTCTCTTTGCCTGCCGGCATGTTGCGTGCGGGGGGGGGAAGATGGGAGAGTTTACGGGAACGCCCTTCCTCGCTTTGCTACGGAAGGGGGGCCCTTTTTGCCGCAGGCCGTGCCCGTCAGGCACGCAGGGCCTTACGGGCATCGACAGCAGAGCAAAGGGGGGTCTTCATCCCAAGAAAACAGTAATGAGTCCTGAGCCAGGGGCATGTTCGTGGAATGCGTTTCTTGCCAGAGCGTGTTCTTTTTGAAAAAGATGACACGCGAGGCGGCGTCACAGCGCCGCCCTGCCCGAAGTGAGTGTAAAAACAGCGTTTTTCCGCAAAACGACAGGTCGTATGGTTTGAAACGCAATGCGTTTCAAACTGAAAGTGCTCCAGAGGAAGGGCGTTGTCCCTTCCCTTTTTCGTCTCTGTGCAGGGCGTTTTTGTTCTTAAAGTAAAACATGAAGGGTTTTTGTTGTGGAAAAGGATTCGCTTCTTGAGGAGCTTGTCGGCATCGTGCGCAGGAGCGGCGAGATTGTGCGGCGGCAATGGCGGGAAGAACGTCATGTGCGCCACAAAGGACGCGTCGATCTGGTGACGCAGACGGATCTGGCCGTTGAGTCCTTTCTCAAGGAGCAGCTTGCGACGCTCGCGCCCGGCGTAGGCTTTCTGGCTGAGGAAAGCAGCGATGCGGCTGCCCGCCCTTCGGGGGACTGCTGGATTATTGATCCTGTGGACGGCACGACCAACTTTGTGCACCGCATTCCACAGGTGGGCACGTCCGTGGCCCTGTGGCGTGACGGACAGGTGGCGCTGGGCGTCGTCAATGTGCCCATGATGGATGAGTGTTTCTGGGCCGCGCGGGGGCTGGGAGCCTTTTGCAACGGCAATCCCATTGCCGTCAGCAGGGAAAGCGAACTGCAGCAATGCCTGTGCGCCACGGGATTTCCCTATGACGTGGACAAAAAGCTGCCCGATGTGATCGAGCGGTTGCGCCTCATGCTGCCCGCCACGCAGGGGATGCGGCGTATTGGCGCTGCGTCCGTGGATCTGGCTTATGTGGCCTGCGGGCGTCTTGATATTTTTTACGAACTCTGGCTCAAGCCCTGGGATATGGCGGCCGGCTGGCTGCTGGTGGAGGAGGCGGGCGGGCGGCTGACGCTGCCTTCCGGGGACGCCTATTGCTTCGGCGGGGAGGTCGTGGCCAGCAACGGACGTGTGCATGCTGCAGCCTGCGAGTTGTTGCGTCGGGCCGCGGACCGGGCGGCCATGCCGTAGTCCCGCAGCCATTGCGGTTCAATGCGGCGCAGCAGGGGCGACAGCGGCGCGTCGGTCAGGGCCTGAAGTCCCGTCAGGGCATCGACATCAACGGCCATCGCCTCCCATGCCTCGGGAAAACGGGGGGCGGCGTGCAGTCGTGCGGCAAATAGCTCCACAAAGCAGGGCGCGTCCCTGTCCGGCGGCAGCAGGGCAATCCGGGACAGCCGGCAGGGCGGCAAACCCAGCCGTTCCAGCAGTTGCCGGGCCGTCAGGGTGCAGC
>CAMBWG010000017.1 GCA_945871415.1 uncultured Desulfovibrio sp. | reverse complement strand
CCGCGCTTGCCGCGACCTTCCACGCGCCAGGGGGCGGCAAGCGCTTCCAGCTGTGCGGGCGAAAGCGCGTCGGCCGGGGGCGTGCGGCGTACGGGTTCCTTTATCTGGCCCACGATGGCGTCGCCAAGCACCATGACGGGATTGGCATAGGTGAAAGCCAGCGCAAAGGCGCGGAACATGAAGTCATAGCATTCCTGCGCCGTTGCCGGAGCAAGGACGATATTACGGTGATCGCCGTGGCCGCCGCCTTTGACGGCCTGAAAGTAGTCGCCCTGCGACGGGCCGATGTCGCCCAGACCCGGGCCGCCGCGCGCCATGTTGACGAGCACGGCGGGCAGCATGCTGCCGTTCATGTAGGAAAGGGCCTCCTGCATGAGAGAAATGCCGCAGCCGGAGGAGGACGTCATGGACGGAACCCCGGCGGCGCAGGCCCCGAGCAGCATGGAGGCCGCGGCCACTTCGCTTTCGGCCTGCACATAATGCCCGCCGATGGACGGCAGCAGACGCGACATGGTTTCGGGGATTTCGTTCTGGGGCGTGATGGGATAGCCGAAATAACAGCGGCATCCGGCATCCACCGCGCCGAAGGCGACGGCTTCGTTGCCCTTGATCAGTGTGCGTGCGACGGTATCGTTCATGCCTTGCCTCCTTCCGCTGTCCGGACGGTGCGGAAGACGCGGATGGCAGTGTCCGGGCACATGGTGGCGCAGGACGCGCAACCGGTGCAGCCGTCGCCGGCGCTCATGACTTCATAGCCCTGATGATTGAAGCGTCCCGACGGGCTGATGATGCCCGCGGGGCAGGCGTCAACGCAAAGGCGGCAGCCCTTGCAACGCTCTTCCAGAAAAACAATTCGAGACATGGAACAATCTCTGCCTGGCGCAATGATGGAATGGCGGGTTATGCCGGGGAAGAATCGCGCCATGCTGCGCCGACAGGTGCGAGAGTCTTCTTCCGGCAGGGGATGTTGAGGTCTGGTTGGGGGGTGTAAGAGGGATCTCTTGAGGAGGAGAGGGAACCCCTTATCTCTGCTGTCGATGCCCGTAGCTTCCTTCGTCGCAACGGGCACGGCCCGCGGCCGCCATCCGGTCGCGGCCGGCGCGCAAGGGGGTCCCTCTCTCCCACTCCCTCCCCAACGCGCTTTTATCTGGAGGATGAAGTTTTTCGGAACTGCGCTCTCTTGTCCTGTGGCAACCGTCCCCCGGAAGAACAGGGGCGGGAGTCGGGAGTTCCGTTCCACCTTGTAAAGGCATCTGTGAAATACGTTGAAATAAAACAGTATGTTTTGAACGAAAAATTCCGTCCTCGGCGGCCGCGGATAATTAGCGGGTTTTGGGGAAGATGGAGGAGTTTGAGGGGGAATCTGCGGGAACGCCCTTTTTGCCGCGGGCAGAAGGGATCTCTTCCCCCTCAAATGAACTCTGCGCCTAGCGGATCAACATGGCGTCGCCGTAGGAAAAGAAGCGGTAGCCTTCGCGCACGGCCTCCTCATAGGCTGCAAGCACGCGTTTTCTTCCGGCAAAGGCGGAAACCAGCATGAGCAGCGAGGATTCCGGCAGGTGGAAGTTTGTCAGCAGACCGTCGATGACCCGGAAGGGGCGGCCAGGATAGAGGAAAATATCCGTCCAGCCGGCAAAGGGCTGCACGCGTCCGCAGAGCTGGGCTACGCCTTCCAGCGTGCGGGTGGAGGTCGTGCCCACGGCTATGACCGGGCGTTTTTCCGCCCTGGCCCGGGCCACGGCTTCGGCGGTTTCCTCGCTGATTTCCACATATTCGCGGTGCATGGCGTGACGGCGTATATCTTCGCTGCGCACGGGGCTGAACGTGCCGTAGCCCACATAGAGCGTTACTTCAGCCCAGCCGAAACCGGCTTCGCGCAGGCGTTCGCGCACTTCCTCGGTAAAGTGCAGGCCCGCCGTGGGGGCGGCGACGCTGCCGATTTTATCGGCGCGGGAGTAGACCGTCTGATAGCGCCCGGCGTCTTCTTCGCCGTCGGCGCGCTTGATGTAGGGAGGCAGGGGGATGTGCCCGGTGGCGGCGAATGCTTCGGCCAGATCGCCGCTCCAGGAAAGCAGAGCGCGACGGCGGCCGAAGGGGCCGGATTCCAGCACCGTGACGGAAATACCCGCGCCGAAGCGCAGGGTTTCGCCGTCGCGGATGCTGCCCCCGGAGCGGACCAGCCCTTCCACTTCCGCGCAGAGAGCGCTTTCGCCGTCGCGGGAGGGCATGGCCTGCCGCAGCACCAGCGGCAGGGGCGTCAGCAGCAGAAATTCCACTTTGCCGCCCGTGGAGCGGGTTCCGAGAAGACGGGCCTGAAGCACACGGGAATTGTTGGCGACAAGCAGCGCGCCTTTCGGCAGGCAATCGGGCAGCTCGGTGAACATGTGGTGTTCCAGCGGAGCGTCGCCCTTGCGGGCCATGACCATGAGGCGGGAGCCGCCGCGATGTTCGGGCGGGAACTGGGCTATCTGTTCCTGCGGCAGCTCGAAGGTATAATTATGCAGCAAAAAATCGTCGTCAGCGAACATGGAACCATCCTTCATTTCGTGGCATTCCGTCCGGGGTGCAGCGGGCGCGCCTTCCGGCAGGCATGCTTGCCAGCCCGTGGCGGAGAGGCTATTCTCACCGACGCCGCGCCGGGAAAGAACGGCGCGCGCCGGGCGGATCGCCGCGGACAGCAGAGATCCGTCGAGAGCCCGGCCGCTCCTGCGCAGGAGCAGAATACGCGGAAGAGGAGTATACTCATGCGTCGATTGCTTGTCACGTGTGTGCTGCTGGGGGGGCTTGCCGGGGGCGGCTGTGCCGACATGGGCATTTCCAACCCCTTTGGCGGCAGCGCGCCCATGATTACCAACAACGGCGTGGAGGTTGCGCAAAGCGATCTGCTGGGCGTTGTCCTGCCCTCGGGCATGCGCCGCTTTCCTTCGCACGGGTATCGCCTTTCCAGCCTCAACGGCGGCGAAGGGCTGGAAGTCCTGAGAGGCAGCGTGGGCGGCGGCTCCCTCATGAACAGTCTGCACACGGGCCTGAGCGCGCAGGGGTGGAACGTGCGTTCCTGCTGGCGTAAGGATGACAGGATCATGTGCGTGTATGAAAATCAGAGCCGCGTGGCCGTTATCCGCATATCTTCGCAGGCTATGCTCAGTCTGCTGGAAATCTGGGCAGGCAGCCGTCTGCCCGACGGCAGCCCGCTGAATATTCCCGTGGCGCCTCCCCCGTCGGGGGGAAGCGCCGCGTCGTCTTCTTCGTCGGATTCCGGCGGGTTTGAGCCCGAAGGCACGCCGCAGGACTGGGGCGGTTCTTCGCCGTCTCCCTCGTCTTCCGGCGGCTGGGGCGGCAGTTCCGGCGGACTTGAGGAGCGCCCGCTATGATGGATGCCTTTTCTTCGGCCGCACGGAATACCTCTTTTACCGGTCGGCGTCTGCACCTGGGAATTTGCGGTTCCATCGCCTGCTACAAGATGGCGGATGTGCTGCGCGCTCTGCTGAAAATGGGGCTGCATGTTTCAGTGACGCTGACGGATGGCGCGCGGCAGTTTGTTACGCCGGGGCTGTTCGAGGCGCTGGGGGCCATGCCCGTCTTTACGAATCATGCGCCGCATCAGGACTGCTTCGGGGAAGATGCCTTCGCCCATCTGGAGCCGGGGCAGCGCGCCGAGGCCATGCTCATTGCGCCCGCTTCCGCCGATGCCCTGGCGCGCCTTGCGGGCGGTCGGGCCTGCGACATGCTGTCGGCGCAGGCGCTGGCCTTTGACGGGCCGCTGCTGGTTGCTCCGGCCATGAACCCCCGCATGTGGGCCCATGCCGCCACGCAGGATAACGTGGCAACTCTGCGGCGGCGGGGCGTGCGCATTCTGGCGCCGGGAAACGGCGGTACCGCGTGCGGCGATCAGGGGCAGGGGCGGCTTGTGCCGTCCGACGAACTTCTGCTGGCCTGTTTGCAGGCTCTTGCCCCGCAGGATATGGCGGGGATGCGCGTCATGGTGACGCTGGGCCCCACACGGGAACCCTGGGACGGCGTGCGTTTCTGGAGCAATCCTTCCAGCGGCCGCATGGGGGCCGCGCTGGCAACGGCGGCCTGGCTGCGCGGGGCGACTGTCGAGGCCGTTTGCGGGCCCGGCTGCCCGCCGCTGCCGGACGGCGTGCGGCGTCATGATGTGCGGACGGCCCGCGAGATGTTCGAAGCGGCGCAATCGCTATGGTCGGAAATGGATCTTGGCGCGTTCAGCGCCGCCGTGGCGGATTTTTCGCCTGTTCCCTACGGAGAGGCCAAGTTCAAGAAGGAAGGCGCGTCCGACGGTTTTTCCGTGTCCTTTGTCGCCAATCCCGATATTTTGCGCACCCTTTCGCTGGGGCGGAGGGAAGGGCAGAAGGTGCTGGGCTTTGCTGCGGAAACCGCGCCGGATATGGAGGCTCTGATGGGGCTTGTCCGGGGCAAGCGGCAGCGCAAGCAGGCCGATTTGCTGGCCGGCAATGCCGTCAATGCGCCGGGTTGCGGGTTTGGCACGGACAACAACAGCATGGCCGTTCTGGACAAAAACGGTCATGAGGAAATCTGGACTTCGCAAAGCAAGGCCGACGTGGCCTGGAAACTCTGGTCATGGCTTTTGCGCGTCTGAATGCCTTTGCCGCACCCTGGTACGGGAGCGGCGTGCGCTACCTGCTTTCTCCCGACGACCTGCCGCCGGAGTGGTCCGCCTGCGCGCTGCCGGGGACGGCTCCCGCATTGACGCCTCTGCGCGGCACGCCTCCGTCTCGTCCGGCGCGCCCTGCCGCTCCGACCGTCCGGCCGGTCCGCCCGCAGAGAGAAGCATCTTCCGAGGCGCAGACCGCCCGCAGGGTTCAGCCGTCGCGCCCGGAGTCTTCTCCTGTTGCCGCGTCCGCCCCGCGTCCGGCCGTGTCCCGCGCGGCCTGGCAACCGCTGGCGCAGCAGCAGTGGCCCCAGCCCTGGCGCGACAGGCTGCCCCTGACCCGGCCGGGACGCGTCGGCTGGACATACCGGCATCTTGGCGCGGATCTGCTGGGCAACGGGCCCGATGAAGCGGGCGCGGATGCCCCCTGCACCATGCAGGACAGGCGCGAATTTTTCCGCCGCATGATCTGTGATTTAGCCTATCCCGCAGGCACACATACCTTCTGGCCGGTATGTATGCCCCTGTCCGCCGCTCCCGATGCGCCGGAGCAGGAAAGCGCCGAAGCCTTCTGGGCCGGGTTGCGGCTCCTGCGTGCCCGCGGCGTGGTCATCATGGGGAGCGCCGCAGCCAAAGCGGCGGGGCTGCCCGGCGGTCTGCGGCCGCTGGAGTCCCTCTTTTTCCGCGGTTTCCGCGTGCTTATCCTCTGGGACCTGTCCAATCTGGTGCGGCAGGAGCAGCGCTACGCCAGTATCCTTGCCTTCCTGCGCACCTCGCTCCAGCCCCTGCTGCCGCGCTGAGCAGATTAGAGTATCCGGGGGGAAGGAAACCCCTTTGGCTAGCGCACAAAGGCGTTTCTTTCCCCCCGGCCCCCCATCCTTCCCCAAACGCGCTGTATTAGGATTGATGTGACGTTCCGGGACTGCTGACGCTTTCCCCAGATGAACGTCCCCCGGTTTCCTGTACAGGCAGGCCGGACAGCCGGATGGAAATTTCTTGTTTTGCTTCGCAGGATTGCCTGCATGAAAAGAGCCCGGAAAATACTGCGACATTTTCCGGGCTTTGTCGTTTTTGATGAGAGCGTTTCAACTTTGAAAAAGGAGAAACGCGAGGGGCGGCACAGCGCCACCCGACAAAAATTAAGCGGAAAAACTGCGTTTTTCCGCGAAACGACAGGCCGTATGGTTTGAAACGCACAGCGTTTCAAACTGAAAATGCTCTAAAACTGCTCTGGTTGTTGTGCAATAACACTTTGAAAATAAAGTATTTTGTCAGTTGCATTCCCGGGGACGGCCGCCGCGGGAAGGCGACGGCGTTCCCGCGGCATTACATCTTCCCAATAAAAGCGCGTTGGGGAAGGATGGGGGGCTTGGGGGGAAGGGAACCCCTTGTGCGCCAGCCAAGGGGTTCCCTTCCCCCCAACTGATAAATAACCAGTGGGTTAGCCGCCGAACCATTCCGGGCGGGCGTCGGGCACGTCGGCGCGGCAGCCCTGCCAGAGGTTGCGGGCGGTGAGGGCGCGGCGGACGTCGGTAATGATGCCGCGCTTATCCAGCGCCCAGTCCGGGGCTTCCAGTTCTCCGGGGGCGGGATCGGCCTGTATGCGGTGCAGGGCCATGCGGGCGGGAATGCGGGGGAGGACGCCGCAGAGCCAGTCCACATATTCGTCCCGGGCCAGCGGCTGATACGCGCCCCGGGCGAGGAGAGCGGCCAGCCCCGTTCCCCGTGGAACATAGACATTATGGAGCTTGAGCCCGGCGAGGGGCAGGGAAACGGCCCAGTCCACACTGGCGGCAAATTCGGCGTAGTCTTCGCCGGGCAGGCCCGCCATGAGATGACCGCAGACGAGCAGCCCGGCGTCTGCGGCCATGCGCACGGCCCGGGCGGAGGCGGCCGCGTCATGCCCGCGCCGTATGCGGCGCAGCGTGGCGTCATGCGCGCTTTGCAGACCCAGTTCCAGCCAGACTTCGGGCAGAGGCACGGACGCCAGCAGGGCGACGCGCTCCTCGTCCAGACAGTCGGGCCGGGTGCCGACGCTGACGCCCATGCAGCCCGGCAGGGCGGCGATTTCCGTCAGCAGATGACGCAGCCGGTCGACGGGGCCGTAGGTATTGGAAAAGGACTGGAGATAGGCCATGAAGCGCCGGTCGGGATCGGTGGTCGTATATTTGCTATGCCAGCGCTGCCACTGCGCGGCCAGCGACAGACCGCGCAGGCCGAGACCGGAACCGGAGCCCTCGTCGTTGCAGAACAGGCAGCCTTCGTGCGACAGCGTGCCGTCGCGGTTGGGGCAGGTCGCGCCCGCGTCCAGTGGAATTTTTTGCACCCGCACGCCGTATCGCCGGCGGAACCATGTGGCCAATGTGTGCCAACGCAGCATAATTATGCCCTTTTGCCGCGCTTTCACGGAAGGCGGCGTAAGAAAAATATTTTGAACCACCCGCCGCCGCCCTTGACTTAGCGCCCAATTTAGCCGAACAAATTTATCCATTGAATCGCTATGCCGGCTTTTCGCGGGGCCTCGAAGCATGCCCTTGTTACGGGGCATCTCCCTTTTCGCATTTTTCGGCCCGGACGCGAAACGCGCTTCTGTGCGCGACGGCAGGCGAAACATACGCAGAGCAGCAGAGCGAGGCAAGCAAGACAGATGTCAAAAATAATGGATTTTGCACTGGGCATGTTTTCCAACGATCTGGCCATCGACCTGGGAACGGCCAATACCTGTGTCTATGTGAAGGGGCAGGGCATTGTGCTGCGCGAACCCTCCGTGGTGGCCGTCAAGAAGGATTCGCGCGGCAATAACGTGGTGCTGGCCGTCGGCGCCGACGCCAAGCGCATGCTGGGGCGCACGCCCGGCAATATTTCGGCCATCCGGCCCATGAAGGACGGCGTTATCGCCGATTTTGAAGTGACCGAGGCCATGCTGCGCCATTTCATTGCCAAGGTGCACAATTCCCGTCGTCTTGTCCGCCCGCGTATCATGGTCTGCGTGCCTACGGGGATCACTCAGGTGGAAAAGCGCGCGGTCAAGGAATCGGCGCAGTCCGCCGGGGCCCGGGAAGTCTACCTTATCGAGGAGCCCATGGCCGCCGCCATCGGCGCGGATCTGCCCATTCAGGAGCCTACCTCCAACATGGTGGTGGACATCGGCGGCGGCACCACGGAAGTGGCCGTCATCTCGCTGGCGGGTATTGTGTATTCCCGCTCCGTGCGCGTGGGCGGCGACAAGATGGACGAAGCCATCATGATGCATGTCAAGCGCAAGTATAACATGCTGATTGGCGAATCCTCGGCCGAAGAAATCAAGATCAAGATCGCTTCCGCCTATCCGCTGGACCCTGAACAGCAGATCGAGGTCAAGGGGCGCGACCTGGTCACCGGTATTCCGCAGAACATCATCATTACTTCCGAAGAAGTGCGCAAGGCCATTTCCGAACAGGTGGACAGCATTGTCCAGGCCGTGCGCGTGGCCCTCGAACAGACTCCGCCGGAACTGGCCGCCGATATCGTGGATCGCGGTATCGTGCTGACCGGCGGCGGCGCGCTGCTCAAGGGGCTGGATCAGCTCCTGCGCGAGGAAACCTCTCTGCCCATTACGGTGGTGGACGATCCTCTGTCCACGGTCGTCATGGGGACCGGGCGGGCGCTGGACAATCTGCATATTCTCAAGGAAGTGTGCATCGACTAGTCGAGTATCCCCGCCGGGACGCGTTTTCCAGAGCGTTTTACCTTTGAAAAAAGGTAAAACGCGAGGCGGCGACACAGCGCCGCCCGGTCCGAAGTGAGCGGAAAAACCGTGTTTTTTCGCGAAACGACAGGCCGTATGTTTGAAATGCAAAGCGTTTCAACCTGAAAATGCTCTATGTTTGCGGGGCGGGCCTTGCGTCGCATAGAAATAGTCGACCAGAACCATCCGAACGAGACGTCCGGCGGGATCGTGACGCCGCAGGTTCTTTCCTGCCCCGGTGAACGCGGGAGCGGACGCCCGGCCATGTCGCCTTCCCGAGGCGGTCGGTCGGGCGTTTCCCGTTTTTGCTTCTTTCCATGACGCGCCGCCGGGCGGCGGCATCCGGTGAAAAGTCCAACCTTTCGACAACAGGCGCGCCCTCTATTGCGGCGGGGCGGCGCGTCACAGGTGGAAATGTGACATTCAGGCGTCTTTTCCTGCTTGCGGGCACGCTGTTTATTCTTCTGCTTGGCGTGTACTCGTGGAATCAGCGTACGCAAGTGCTGGACACCATCACAACCAATGTCGGTCTGGAAGCCGCAGGAGGCGTCCTGTCCGGTCTGCGTGCCGTGCAGGATTCCGTTGCCGATATCTGGAGCAATTATTTCGCGCTGGTTGACGTGCGGCAGGAGAATCTTGCGCTCAAGGAACGGGTGCGTGACTTGGAAGCGCGTCTTATGGCGCAGGGAGAATCGCTGGCCGAGCTCAGGCGTCTGCGTCAGCTTCTTCAGATGCCGACGGATCAGGCCTGGCGTCCTGTGGGAGCGCGGGTGCTTTCGGGCCGTCTTGGCCCCAACGGCGTTCTCGACAGCATCAGCATCAATCGCGGCTATGCCACGGGCGGCCGCCCCGGCACGCCGCTGGTGACGAATCTCGGCCTGGTGGGGCGCATTCTGCGATCCAGCGCGCATACCGCCACGGCCCTGCTGCTGACGGACCCCTCCAGCCGTATTGCCGTTCTGGCGCAGGAAAGTCGCTCCTCCGGCATTCTGACCGGTCAGGGACCGGGCCGCGTTCTGGAAGTCAGCTTTATGGAGCGGGGCACGGACGTTAATCCCGGGGAAATCCTTATTACCTCCGGCCTTGACGGCAAGTTCCCCAAGGGCATTCCCGTGGCCCGCGTGCTCAGCGTCGCCCCGTCCAACTACTCCCAGTTTCTGGCGATTCAGGCCGAGCCGCTGGTGGATCTGCGCCATCTGGAAGAAGTGCTTATGCTTGAGCCCACGGGGGTCAGCGTCCCCACCCTGCCCCTCGGACCGCCGCCGGTCTTTGTGGGCCCCCCCGCGCCGGGGCGCACCTCGCCTTCGGTCGCGCCCGACGGCAGCACCGGCGGGCCCCGTCTGCAACCCTCCCGTTAACTCATGAATACTTTTCAGGAATGCTGCTGGTGGCTGGCTTTCATCGTAATTTCCATTATTGCGCAGGCCCTGGTACCGGGGCTGGATGCGCTTGTCGTCGGCGTTCTGCTGCTGCTGCAGGAACGGGACTACAAAATGCTGGGCTGGCTGCTGCCGATTTTCATTATTCTTCAGGAGGGGATGGGAACGCGGCCGTTCGGCGGCGTGCTGCTCTGGTATCTGGTGGTCATTGCCTCGTTCAAGATAGGGCGCTGGCTGTTCGAGGTCGGCAATTTCGTCTTTATTTTTCTGTTGTCCACCTGTCTGGGGGGCGCGTATTTCGGGCTGGCCTGGCTGCTGGCTCCCCTGCAGGCAACGCCGACGTTCGACATGAACGCCATGCGCGATATCAGTCTCGTGCAGGCCATCTATATGCCGCTGGCCTGGCGGATTCTGTCCGTGCTGCGTCCCGGAGACAAGAGTGATGTTTCGGAATAAGCGGCCCCCGGAAGAAAACGGCGGCGCCGCGCAGGGCAGGAAAAAGCGTTCCTGGCTCAAGATTCAGGTCGAAAGCGAACGCTACCAGCCGCCACGCAGCGGGGCCATCCTGTTGCAGGTGCTGGTAGGCATCTTCTTTTTCGTCTTCGTGGCGCGCTTCTGGTATCTTCAGATACACAGGGGCGCGGAGTTCAGCGAACAGGCGCAGAACAACCGTCTCCGCATGGAGCGCATCTTTGCGCCGCGGGGCCGTATTCTTGACGACACCAATAAAGTTCTGGCCGACAACCGGACGGCCTTCGGCCTTGCGCTGGTGCCGGAAGACTGCCATGACGTGCCCGCCACGCTGGCGCAAATCAGCGAATGGACCAATCTGCCGCTGGAGCAGGTCTGGGACAAGTACCGCAGCGACCGGATCAAGGTGAAGCCCTTCGAGCCGCTGCTCATGATCACGGATATGGACTTCGAGCTGGTGGCGCGCGTGGAGTCCGAGCTGATCAACTGGCCGGGACTGGAAATCGTCGTGCGCACCAAGCGCAGTTATCCCGAAAAGGATCTGTTCGCTCACGTGCTGGGCTATGTGGCGGAAGTCAACGAGCGGGAAATGCAGGCCGATCCGGATCTGGCCATGGGCGATCTTGTGGGCAAGCAGGGGCTTGAGCTGGAGCTGGAAAAGCGCCTGCGCGGCCGCAAGGGCGAGTACGAGGTCGAAGTGGACGCTCACAGCCGCATGCTGGGCAAGCGTCTGACCAAGGAACCGCAGAGCGGCGAAGAAATCAATCTGAGTCTGGACCGCGATCTGCAGGAAGCCGCCTGGGAAGCCCTGCAGGGAGAGGCCGGCTGCGTGGTCGTCATGGAGCCCGATACGGGCAAGCTGCGCGCGCTTGTCACTTCGCCCGCCTATGACAACAATATTTTTGCCGCGGGCATATCCCAGCGGGACTGGGACGCTCTGCGGACCAGCAAGCGTTTCCCGCTCCAGAACCGCGTCATTCAGAGCGTCTATCCTCCGGGATCGGTCTGGAAGCTCGTCATGGCGGCGATGTTTCTGGAAAACGGGGTCAATCCCAACGAGAGCGTCTACTGCCCCGGGCAGGTCAAGCTGGGCAACCAGATTTTCCGCTGCTGGCGGCGCGGCGGCCACGGCTCGCAGAACATGCAGAGCGCGCTGATCAATTCCTGCGACGTGTATTTTTATATCATGGCCGAGCGTCTCGGTATCGACAAGATCGAGGAATTCGCCAAGGCCTGCGGTTTCGGTCGTCCCACCGGCATTGATCTGCCGCACGAGAAATCCGGTCTGGTGCCTTCCAAGGAGTGGAAGCGCAAGCGCTTCAAGAAACCCTGGGTGCGCGGCGAGACGTACAATGTTTCCATCGGACAGGGCTACACACTGGTGACCCCCGTGCAGATGGCCGTCTACGTTTCCAGTCTGCTGAACGGCGGCAAGCTGCTCAAGCCGCAGCTGCTGGACAATACCACGGTCGATGTGGTCGGCACGGTGCCGGCCTCGCTCAAGACGCTGGACTTTGTCGTGGAGGCCATGCGCAGGACGGCATCCGGCGGCACGGCGCGCGTCGTGGGCCGCAAGGATGCCGACATGGGCGGTAAGACCGGGACGGCGCAGGTCGTCAAGCTGCGCTTTTCGTCGGGAGATCGTCGCCTCAAGACCGCTGAAATGGAATACGCCCAGCGCGACCATGCCTGGATCGCCACCTGGGGACGCAAGAATGACAAGACCTATGTGGTCGTCGTCATGGTGGAACATGGAGGCGGCGGGTCCAGTGTGGCCGGTCCTGTGGCCAAGAAGGTCTATGAGCATCTTTTCGGTCCGGACGAGGGCATTCCCAAACCTCGTCCCGTAACGGAGACGCCGCAGCAGCAACAGCAGCAGCGGCCGCGCCGCGCCGTTGTGACGCCGCTGGCCCCCACGCCGCAAAGCGCACGCCCGAACCCCGAAGGCACGCCGCGTCCGCGCAATGTCGTGCCGCTGGAAACCCGTCCGGCTCCGGCGCCGACCCGTCCGGGGCAGGCGCCGCGGTTCAAGGTCATCATCCCGTAGGCAGGGCCGGTCCGCCCGGCCCGCCTGCGGGTGAACAGTGAAGAATCCCCGTCGGAAGGGACTCCACGCAAATTTTCAACGTTGATACCTGCGCCTGCGTATGGATAAGCGACTTTTTACCTATCTTAACTGGAGCCTGCTGCTCTGGCTGTTCGCGCTCTATCTTGTGGGCGTCGGCAATCTCTACTCCGCCAGCGGCACGCGCATTGAAAGCGGCCTGCTGTCCTATGCGCCCTTTTATCAGAAACAGCTGATCTGGGGACTGTGCGGTCTGGGCTGTCTGCTGCTGACGCTGTGCTTCGACTACCGGCAGCTGCGTAACCTTGCCTGGCCGGCATATTTGTGCTGCCTTGTTCTGCTGATGCTGGTACCGCTCATCGGAAGTACGGTGTACGGAGCAAAACGCTGGATTTCTCTGGGATTCATGAGCCTTCAGCCGTCGGAAATGACCAAGCTGGCCGTGCTGGTGCTGACGGCCCGTCTGCTCTCCCGCGACGGCAAACCTCTGGACTGGAAGAACTTCAGCATGGTTCTGGCTGCCGGGATGCTGCCGGTGCTCTTCATTCTCAAGCAGCCGGACCTCGGTACCTCCATGCTGATTCTGCTCATTCTCGCGGGCATGATTCTGTTTCACGGGCTCAAGCCCGCCGTGCTCAAGACCTGTCTGCTGGCCGTGCCCTGTGCCGGGGCGTTCATGTGGTTCGTGGGCATGCACGACTATCAGCGGCAGCGTATCCTGACCTTTCTTAACCCCGGCGATGATCCGCGCGGCACGGGCTATCACATCCTGCAGTCACGTATCGCCATCGGCTCCGGCGAGCTCTGGGGCAAGGGCTTTGGCGGCGGCACGCAGAGCCAGCTGCGCTTTCTGCCTGAGCGGCATTCCGACTTCGCCGTTGCCGTTTTCGGCGAGGAGTGGGGCTTTGTGGGCTGCGTGGCGCTGGTTACGGCCTTCTGCTTTTTCCTGCTGTCCATTTTTGCCACGGCCGTACAGGCCAAGGACCGCTTCGGCAGTATGCTGGTAGTGGGCGTTTTCTTTTATTTTTTCTGGCAAATCTGCATCAATATGGGCATGGTCATCGGTCTGATGCCGGTGGTCGGCATACCCCTGCCTTTCATCAGTTACGGCGGCAGCGCCACGATCGTCAATTTTACATTGGTGGGAATTGTGCTTAACGTCTCCATGAGACGCTTCATGTTCAAGGGTTAACCGATGATACTGCGAAGACCGAAAGGTCCATTGGGGGATAGTGTGGCAAAGGAAGAACTGAACGCCTTTCTCGGTTCCAATACCGTTTATGAAGGCAAGCTTGTTTTTGAAGGCTCCGTCCATATTGACGGCAAGTTTACCGGGGAAATTACCAGCGAGGGCACGCTGGTCATCGGCAAGGGCGCCGTGGTTGACGGAACCTTCAACGTCGGCGAGCTGATGCTGTCCGGGCAGCTGACCGGCGATGTCGTCGCCAAGCGTCGCGTGGTGGTGCATTCTTCCGGCGTGCTGGAAGGCCGGCTGCGCACGCCGAGCCTGCTTACCGAAGAAGGCGGCATCATCGAGGGCCAGATCACCATGCGCACCCCCCCGCAGCGGCAGGAGCAGCCCAAAGGATAGGGGACCGCCGGGATCGCGTCGCCTATTGACGGGGCGTTCCTGTTGTGAAAAAAATAACAAAAACGACGCCGCATTTCCGCGAGTCTGCCGCGGCAGGGACGTGACACAGGGAGCTGG
>CAMBWG010000016.1 GCA_945871415.1 uncultured Desulfovibrio sp. | reverse complement strand
CAACGCCAACAAGTACGAACGTCTGGGCGACTGGGCCGAACGCATCGGCTGGGAATCCTTCTTCAAGCTGACCGGCCTTGAATTCACACACCACCTGATCGACGACTTCCGCGATCCGGCCTACTACACGTGGCGTCAGAGCACGCAGTTCAAGTTCTAGGGGGGGCACATTTTTCAAAGTTGAAAGGCTCTATTTTTTCAAAACAAAATTTGCCGCTGCCCGTACCGGGATTTGTCCGCTTGCCCGACGCGGAAGACGGCAAGGGGGGGCCGCCCCGTCAGGTACGGCCCCCCATCAGCGTACCGCACACAGACATTGCCGCCATACCCCGGCCGTTGCCGGGAAAACGCTTTCCGCAGCAACGGCACACAAAAACGGCGACCGCATGCAAGAATGCGATCGCCGTTTTTTGCCGTCTTCGCCTGCCTGTAGCAGAGCGCGTTTTTGGCCCCCCTACTTTACCCGGCCGTGCTTGAGGCTGGCGCCGTGACGCATGAAGTAGATCTGCTCCGCAATATTGGCGGAACGCCGCCAGATACGCGTCAGAGAACGGACAATCAGCATGGCGTGGATGGCCGCGCGCGGATCGCCGGACACTCTCCCGTCCTCGCCCGGCATGGGCATCAGAGCCTGAAGCAGGGCCACTTCCGCCTGCAGGGCATCGTCTTCGTCGGCGCGCAGATTGAGGGCCGCCTGGGCGTCCTCCTCGCGGAAGGCGTCGGAAGCCTGCGCGTAGGCGGCGCGGGCCTGAGCGAACATTTCCCGCAGACGGCGCATGTCTTCCTCGTTGATGGGCAGTTCGTGCAGCAGGAACACGCGCTCGGCAATGGCGGCGGCCTCGTCGCCGATGCGCTCCAGATCAACGACCATGCGCAGGGCGGCCACGACAAAGCGCAAATCTCCGGCCACCGGTTGCAGACGCGCCATGACCCGCAGACAGAGTTCGTCTATTTCATTTTCCAGATCGTCAATGACGGCGTCGCCTTCCTGCACGGCCAGAGCGCGGGCGGCGTCATCCTGCGCCAGTGCCTTGCCGCTTTCGTCCAGCGCGATGCCCACATGGGCGAACATGACAAGCAGACGCGTGCGCAGGGTCGCCAGCATCTGCCGCGAAGAATCCTCAAAAACGCTTTCCATTAGCCGAACCTGCCTGTGATGTAATCTTCGGTTTGCTTCTGGGCGGGACGGGTGAAGATAACGTCCGTCTCGCCGTGCTCAATGAGTTTGCCCATATAAAAGAAGGCCGTTTCATCGGAGATGCGCGCGGCCTGCTGCATACTGTGCGTCACGATGACGATGGTCAGGCCGCTTTTCAGTTCCATGACGCTTTCTTCCACATGGCGCGTGGCTATGGGGTCGAGAGCGCTGGCGGGTTCGTCCATCAGCAGCACTTCCGGCTCGACGGCCAGAGCGCGGGCAATGCACAGGCGCTGCTGCTGCCCGCCGGAAAGCCCCAGCGCCGAGGAATAAAGCCGGTCCTTGACCTCGTTGAACAGGGCCGCGCGGGTCAGGGCGACTTCCACGCGCTCGGCAATGGCGTTTTCGTCCTTCATGCCGTTGACGCGCAGCCCGTAGGCCACGTTCTCAAAAATACTCTTGGGAAAGGGGTTGGGCTTCTGAAACACCATGCCCACCCGACGCCGCAGCGAGGCCACATTGGCGGTCGGGGCATTGATATTTTCGCCGTCCAGCTCAATCACCCCTTCCACACGGGCGTTGGGAACAAGGTCGTTCATGCGGTTGAGACAACGCAGAAAGGTTGACTTGCCGCAGCCCGACGGGCCGATGAGGGCCGTTACCTTGCCGCTTTCAAAGGACAGACTCACATTGTGCAGGGCTTTGTGATCGCCGTAAAAAACGCTCACATCCTGCGCCTTCATTGTAATGCTCATGCATCGACTCCATCGGCGTCGCCTGCGCGACCGGGATTCTCCGCGACCGGCGCGGAGGAGTCCTCGTCCCCGCCATGCGCCGCCGCAAGGGTAAAGACAATGGCCGTGCTGCCGTCCTGCGCGGGGCTTTCCGCCCAGATGCGGCCGCCATGCCGCTCCACCACATGTTTGCAGATGGCCAGTCCCAGCCCCGTGCTCTGCTGCCCGCGATGGGCTTCCACGCGATAGAAGCGTTCAAAAATACGTTCCAGATGTTCAGGAGCAATGCCGGGCCCGTCATCGACCACACGGAAGAGGACAATGGCGCCCTCCTGCCGGGCGCTTACGCGCACCGTGCCGTTTTCGGGAGAGAAACGGCAGGCATTTTCAAAGATATTGCGGAACACCATACCCAGACTTTCGTCATGGGCCAGAACCTCCAGCCCGGCGGGAATGTCCACGGCAAGACCGACCTTGCGCCGGGAGCAGACTTCGGAGCAGATGGTCTGCGCCTGCGTCACGATTTCCTCCACCGGCGTCGGCGCAAGCTGCAGAACGCCGTCTTCGCTCTCAAGCCGCGCCAGTGCCAGCAAATCCTTCATCATGGCGGAAAGATAACTGCCGTGCTTGTGGATAATCTCCGCAAAATGACGGCACTGGCTGGCGTCCTCCACTTCCATCAGAGTTTCCGCGTAGCCCTGTATGGCCGTCAGCGGCGTGCGCAGCTCGTGGGACACATTGGCCACAAAGTCCCGGCGTACCCGTTCCAGCCGCATAAGCTCGGTAATGTCGTGGAACACGGCCACCACGCCCACGCGCACGTCCACGTCGTCGGCACGCGCCAGACGCACGGAAAAGTTTTGCCCGGACGGCAGCTCCAGCGGCAGGTGCATGACCGCCTGCGTATCGGAAGAGGAGGAAGAAAGCAGGGTTTCCACGGCATTCTGAAGACAGGGTACGGGAATGCACTTGATCAGCGGCTGTCCCAGCGCCCGGGAGACCTCGGGAAAAACCCGCCCCAGCGCGCGATTGACCCGCCGTACGTTGCCCTGCCTGTCCAGCACCAGCACGCCGTCGCCCATGATGGTCAGCACGCTTTCCAGCTGAGCGGCCTGATCCGCGGCATAGCCGATCTGCTCCTCGATATTGTGGGCCATGGCGTTGACGGCCTCGGCCAGCGGGGCGAACTCCTTACCCGGCACATTGCGCAGACGGCGATGGAAGTTGCCCCGGGCAATGGCCGTCACGGCGTTGACCATATGATCCACCGAGCGCCGCAGGGCTCCGGATATCAGAACGGCCAGCACGGCCGACAACAGCAGCGCCGCCACGGCCAGACGTGAAAGCACGCTCAGCTGACTGTCTATGTCGTCCAGCAGATCGGCCAGCGGTACGGCCAGGCGCAGTACGGAGCCGTCGGGCAGCAGGTGGGCCGCATAGGCGAAGGGTTCGCTCAGACTGCCGCTTTCCCGCACGGCATAGCCGTCCCCCTGCGCCCGGGCCTGTATGATTTCCGGCCGGTCGTTGTGATTGTCCAGCGTGCGCTCGTCAAGGCTGGCGCTGGATTCGGCGCGAACCGTCCCGGAAGCGTCCACCAGCGACACACGCGCCTTGGCATGGCCCAGCAGATGCAGCAGCGCATGCACGTCCTTGCCGTCGTCGGCCTGCGCCGCATACAGGGAAGCAGCCATGCGGCATTCGCGCAGCAGTTCCTCCTGCGCCGAGCTCATCTGCTTTTCTCCCAGCAGCATTCTGGCGTAAAACAGGCTCAGACTGACCGACAGCAGGCCCACAAGAAAAATCGCCCAGAACACGCGGGCCCGGAATGACAGCCCTCTTCCGTATACCATGTTTTCCTCCGCCGTCGTCGGCGTCCGCCGGGCTCCGGCCCGGCGCTCCCGGATGTTTTTCTGTCTGCGCCGCACAGGGGACGCCGCTCCCCGCGCACCCGTAAAATTAGAGCCTTTCAGGCCATACGGCCTGTCGTTTCGCGAAAAAAGCGTGGCTTTTCCGTTCACTTCGGGCCGGGCGGCGCTGTGCCGCCGCCTCGCGCTTCACCTTTTCCAAAGTTGAAACGCTCTAGTCTTCCTTTAACCGATAGCCCACGCCGCGGACCGTCTCGACCACGTCCGCCGCCGCCCCCAGTTTGGCGCGCAGGCGGCGCACATGCGTGTCCACGGTACGGGCGTAGCCCTCGAAGGAATAGCCCCAGACGGTATTCAACAGCTGTTCGCGCGTGCGCACCGCGCCGCTGTGACGCAGCAAATCTTCCAGCAGGCGGAACTCCGTAGCCGTCAGGGCCAGACTTTCGCCGTTGACGGTGGCGCGATGGCGTTCCGCATCCAGCGCAATACCGTGATGACGCAGCACCGTGCCGCTTCTGGCACGCTCCTGCCGCCGCAGAATGGCCTTGACGCGCAACATCAGCTCCCGCACGCTGAACGGCTTCACCACATAATCATCGGCTCCCAGCGTCAGGCCCACCACGCGATCCACTTCCTCGCCGCGCGCCGTCAACAGCAGCACCGGCACCAGCGGGCCGTTCTCCGTGGCCAGACCGCGCAGCACGTCAAAACCGTCCATGCCCGGAAGCATCACATCCAGCAGCATAAGCGCCGGCTGCTCCGTTCGGGCCAGCGCCAGCCCGGCGGGGCCGTCCCCGGCTTCCAGCACGTCAAAGCCTTCCCGCTCCAGATGGTAGCGCAGCAGCTCGCGGATATCGGCTTCATCTTCCACAATGAGAATCTTCTTCTTGTCCATGACCTCTTTCCTCTTCGGGACAGGCACACTTCATCCTTTCCGAGCGACATGCGCGGGACGAAAATGTGACAATAGCGTGACAAGCCCCGCCCGGGCCGTAAAATCAAGGCTCTACAGCGCAACCTGCGGGAAAATATACAGGAATGACAGCGCGGCCGGATGTCGTCGTCTTTTCTTTCTGCCGTCACACAACCGTCACATCGCGCCGTAATAAGGGATTCGCGAAAGGAATTTCCCCTCTCGACAACACTTTTCCTTACATAAGGAGTTTACCATGAAATTCGCTCTGCTGTGTGCCGCCGCCGTAACGGCCGTCAGTCTGGCCGCCCCTGTCGCCGCCGGCGACCTGACCATCAACGGTTCCACCACGGTGCTGCCCGTCGTGCAGAAAGCCGGCGAAGCCTTCATGGCTTCGCATCCCTCCGTGCATCTGAGCATCTCCGGCGGCGGTTCCGGCAACGGCATCAAGGCGCTGATCGAAAAGCAGTGCGACATCGCCATGAGCAGCCGTGACATTCAGAGCAAGGAAAAGACCGCCGCCGAAAAGAACGGCGTGGCCCCGCAGCGCACCGCCATTGCCGTGGACGCCATCGTTCCCGTTGTGCATCCCGACAACAAGGTCGGCAACCTCACCGTGCAGCAGCTTGCCGACATCTACGCCGGCAAGATCAGGAACTGGAAGGATCTGGGCGGCGTGGACGCCAAGATTGTTGTCATCTCCCGCGACACCTCCTCCGGCACCTTTGAAAGCTGGCACGAACTGATCATGAAGAAGACCCGCGTCACCCCCGCCGCCCTCATGCAGGCTTCCAACGGGGCCGTGTCCCAGGCCGTCGCCAAGAACCGCAACGCCATCGGCTATCTTGGTCTCGGCTACCTCAACAGCACCGTCAAGGGCCTGAGCGTCAACGGCGTCAAGGCCTCCGCCGACACGGCGCTGTCCCGTCAGTGGCCCATTGCCCGCGAACTCTACATCTTCACCAACGGCGCTCCCGCCGGTGACGCCAAGCTCTTTGTGGACTATCTGCTTGCCCAGGACAAGGGGCAGAAGGACGTCCGCGAAGTGGGCTTCGTACCGCTTGCCAGGTAAGTAAGGACGGACACGCTGCGGGGGAAGGCGCTGCTTTCCCCCGCGCCCCATTCCCCGCAATTAAGCGTTTTGCCATTGAAAAAGGAAAAACGCGAGGCGGCGGCACAAGCGCCGCCCGGCCCAAAGTGAGCGAAACGACAGGCCAGAATGCTCTACGCCTGTCGTTACAGGCGGGCTCCCTCCCGAAAGGGCAGCTCCGCCGTGCCGCCCCCTGTCTGCATTGATTCGCCTCCCTCACCAATTTCCCATTTAAGGACAGCCGCATGCGATTGGGCAAAGAAGACTGTATCCGCTACCTGCTGGCAGCCGTGGCCGGCAGTTCCCTGCTGGCGCTGGCAGGCATTGTCATTTTTCTCTTTCTGGAAGGCCTGCCCCTGTTCAGCACGCATTCCCCGCTGGATTTTCTGGGCGGCATGCTGTGGTACCCCACCGAAGATCCCGGCCTGTTCGGCATTTTCCCGCTGCTTGTCGCCTCGCTGGCCGTAACGGCGCTTTCTTCCCTGCTGGCCGTCCCTCTGGGCGTCATGACCGACGTGTATCTCAACGAGCTTGAACCCCCGGCGGCGCGCCGCATCATCAAGCCCTTTGTGGAACTGCTGGCGGCCCTGCCTTCCGTGGTTCTCGGCTTTCTCGGCATGGTCGTGGTCGCTCCCTTTTTACAGGACTATCTGGGGGCGGCTTCCGGTCTGAACCTGCTCAACGCATCCCTTGTTCTGGCCATCATGAGCGTGCCGACCATCTGCTCCGTCTCTGAAGACGCGCTCCATGCCGTTCCCCGCTCCCTGCGCGAGGCCTCTCTGGCACTCGGGGCCACGCGCTGGCAGACCATTTACCGCGTCGTCGTGCCTGCCGCCCTCTCCGGTATCGGCACAGCCGTCATGCTCGGCATGTCGCGCGCCATCGGAGAAACCATGGTCGTGCTCATGGTCGCGGGCGGCGCGGCCATGCTGCCGGAATCCCTGCTTGATCCGGTGCGCCCCATGCCCGCGTCCATCGCGGCGGAAATGGCGGAAACCCCCTTCCGCAGCGAGCATTATCATGCCCTCTTCGCCATCGGCATCGTTCTCTTTCTGCTGACGCTGGCATTCAACGTCGTGGCTTCCCGCATCGCGGAAAAACACCGCATGGCAGGCTCTTCCGGGCTGTAACGGATTTCTTGAACGGATTTCTTGAAAGGCAATCGCATGCACGCATCCATGGAAACGTCTCCCGCGCGCCGTCTTCTTGTACAGGGCCTCATGTTCGGGCTGCTGCGGGCAACGGCCGCCGTCAATGTTCTGGCCCTGATCGGCATCTGCATTTTTCTCGTGGCGCAGGGGCTGCCCGCGCTCTCCTGGAACTTTCTGACAGAGCCGCCCCGCAACATGATGACCGAGGGCGGCATATTCCCCTGCATCATCGGCACGGCCCTGCTGGCCCTGGGCTCCCTCTGCCTCTCCTTCCCGCTGGGTGTGGGCTCCGCCATCTATCTGCACGAATACGCCGGACGCAGCCGTTTTGCCTCCTGGGTCCGTCTGGGCGTCAACAATCTTGCGGGCGTGCCGTCGGTCATCTTCGGTCTTTTCGGCCTGTCCTTCTTCGTCACCTTCTGCGGGCTCGGCGTCTCGCTGCTTTCCGGCATTCTCACGCTGGCGGTACTGACCCTGCCCGTCATCATCAGCACGGCGGAAGAGGCGCTTCGTTCCGTGCCGGATGCCTACCGCGAAGCCTCTCTCGGACTGGGGGCATCCAAATCGCAGACCATTGCCCGCGTGGTGCTGCCCTGCGCCCTGCCCGGCATGCTGACGGGGGCCATTCTTGCCGTGGCCCGCGCCGCCGGAGAGACGGCGGCCATCATGTTCACGGCCGCCGTCTTCTTTACGCCCAAACTGCCCGACTCCCTGCTGAGTCCGGTCATGTCTCTGCCCTACCATATGTACGTGCTGGCAACTGCCGGTACGGAAATAGAAAAGACCCGTCCGCTGCAATACGGCACAGGGCTTGTCCTCATCGTACTGGTGCTCGGCATCAACCTCGCCGCCATCATTCTGCGGGATCGCCTGCAACATGGCGGCAGACGCTGATCCCATCGAAAAAACAGACGCTGTTCCGTCTCCGGCACGCAAAACGCCCCGCTGCACCTGTGAAGCGGGGCGTTTTGCATTGCGGGGCTGGAGAACGTCTTACCTTTGAAAAGGTAAAACGCCATGCGGCGGCACAGGCCGTATGGTTTGAAACGCACAGCGTTTCAAACTGAAAATGCTCTACAGATTTCTCAAGTCGTGCCGATTGAACAGAAGACAGCTGTTTTCCGGCCATGCCGACACATAACCCCGGCCCGCATCCCGGGCCCGAGATCATTCTATGTCCCTTTCTCTGCACCACAATCTCATGGCGGATTCCACCAGTCGCCATCTTGCCGCACATTACTCCCGCCTCAGCGATTCCGTGCGCCGTCTTTCCTCCGGACTGCGCGTGGATCAGGCGGCCGACGACGCTGCGGGGCTGGCCGTCCGCGAACTCATGCGGGCCGACGTGGCCTCGCTCCATCAGGGCGTCAACAATGCCAATGACGCCATCTCCCTCATCCAGACCGCCGACGGCGCGCTCGGCGTCATTGACGAAAAGCTGATACGCATGAAGGAGCTGGCCGAACAGGCATCCACGGGCACCTATGATTCCGTCCAGCGCCTGATGATCGACAGCGAATTTCAGCAGATGGCCTCGGAAATCGAACGTATCGCCCGCGCCACGGATTTCAACGGCATCAAGCTGCTGGACGGCTCCCTGTCCGGGCCGCATAACGGTTCCGGGCTTCAGGCCACGGGCGCGCTCAAGATACACTTCGGCCCCGGCAACGACAGTGCGGAAGATTACTATTATCTGGATATTCAGAGCGCCACGCTGGGCGGCCTGGGACTGCGCGACGGCGTGGTGGATTTCGGCAACATCCCCGTCATCAGCGACAAACTGGTATCGGGGCAGAAGGCAACCTATGTCTCAGGGCTGGTGTCCTTTGCCGTCATCCCGGCAGGTACCACCAATCTGGAGGTTCTGATCAACGACAAGGGGCTGAACGACACCATCCAGATATTCACCCGCGACGGCAAGCATCTTGCCGGAACAACGCTGGCTCAGTGGCTGGATCGCGCCGCGCCCGTCAATCCGGGAGAATTCCTCAGCGAAGCCAACGGCTTCCTGCCCGGCGCAAGTTATGACGGCTCGCAACTGAACGGTATCGGCGGCAACCTGACCTATCAGGATGAAAATACACTCCAGCCCTTTACCATCAACGGTATGAACTTCGGTTACACAGGCGACGGCGGCATGAATCAGCCGGGGCACCTGCGCAACAAATATGAAAAGCTCTCCATCGATACCGTGACGGAAGATCTTGTCATCCTTGTTGCCGGCAACGGCGCCTTTGATATCACGGCCTCCTGGGGAAACATGCCGGAACCCGTGCCGCAGGTGAACGGCTTTACGGACAAGGGCCCCGTCATCAACATTGCGACGCAGGAACGCGCACAGCAGGCCATTTCCCGCATTGACGCGGCGGTTGTGCGCAAGGACAATATCCGTTCCCATCTCGGCGCGCTCCAGAACAGACTGGAAAACACCATAACGAATATCTCCATTCAGGCCGAAAACCTGCAGAATGCCGAATCCCGCATTTCGGATGCCGATGTGGCGGCGGAAATGACGCGCTTTGTACGCGAGCAGATTCTGACGCAAAGCGCCGTTTCCATGCTCTCGCAGGCCAATTCCGTGCCGCAGATGCTCATGCGTCTGCTGGGATAAGCCTCCCGCCGGGGGCGGGACATCTGTTTTTGTCCTGAAGGGGAGGACAGTTCTTTGCTCCGCTGTCGACGCTGTGCCGCCGCCTCGCGTTCCACCTTTTTCAAAGCTGAAACGTTTCAGGGCCTGCCAACACAAATTCTTCTGGTTATTCAAATAAATAGAAATTTATACGCCACATGGCGTTTGAAAAACGCTTGCCGTATGGCCTGTGTCCCCTCTGAAAAAGCGCGTTGGGGGAAGGATTTAGTATAAACACGCCCTAAACAAAAAGTCCGTCATCCCGCATTCCGCCGTGCAGGCGAATGTCAGAAAGACGGACTCGTCGGGGAAGCCCCTTGCGACCGAGGCAACGGCGCAAGGGGTTTCCTTCCCCATAAAACCCGGAATCACTGCCGCTCCGGGCGCCCGGACTACTTGCCGGTTCCCAGATCCGCGGAAGCTCCCTTATGGCAGGGACGGCACCCCGTGAATTCAGGGTGCTTCGCCGCCTGCGCCTTATGGCAGGAATAGCAGGAACGCTCGGACTCGCGAGAGTGGAAGGCCATGAACACGCTCATGGTATCCCGTTCACGCGGCCCCTTCAGGGAATGACATTCCTCCGTCGTACAGGACACATAGGGTTTGTCCGTCGGCGAGGCATGGTGACAGAAGCCGCACTTGATACCCTTGTGCGACGTATGCCGGAAGATGACATGCATGCGATCCGAAGATCCGGAGCGCAGTTCTATGGGCTTTTTCAACACGCTCGTACGTGTCGGATTTTCCTGTGCCAGAGCCTGTCCCGCGCACAAAGCGGTGGCAAGCATGACTGCGGCTGCAATATATTTCACGGAAAAACTCCTTGGAACGCCTGCCGGCCGTGCCGGCGGCCTTGTTGCCGAGCCTGAAGGCTAGAACATATTCCAGAAAGAGGGCCTGAGCGGCTGCAACCCCTTGCGGGAAGCAACCATATCAAGATGCAGCATGCCAAGGGCCATGGCGTCCATATCGGGCACGGCTTCCCGTTCCCGCAGATCCACAGTGGGGCAATAGGTCTTGCAGTGCACGCACCAGTCAAGGCGCTCTCCGTTGGCCCCTTCGCTTTCACGCAGGATTTCCATTACTTCGTTGCCCTGTTTGCCGCACGAGGGGCAGGTGCTGCGACGAAACGTCCAGCTTGTGGCGCACAGACCGCAATGCAGGCGCTTCTTGCCGCCGCCGCCCGCCAGAAAGGCGTTCTTTTCGTCAAAGACACGCTTGTCGAGCGTGGCGAGAACAGGCAGAGATCCGCAAACAGGACAATAGCCCTGCGTCCAGACGGCGGCGCCGTTCCACGGCGCCTCGCCCTCCGCGGGCTGTGCCTGCAGGGCCAGCGCCCGCAAAACGGGCGCCGCAATGAAATCCAGCGCAAAAGCCAGCACTTCCGGCTGTATGTCAGCCTCTTCGGCCAGACGCCGGAAGTCCGGCGCATTGCCGGCGATCAGGGCTTCCACCACCTGTTCCGACGCCGTTCCCTCTCCCCTGACGAAGAGGGCTTCCAAAGCGTCATTGTACCGGGCCGGAGCCTCCAGCGCGCACAGCAGCGGCAGCACACGCTCCGCCGCCGTCCGCAGGGGGACGGCCAGACCGTGCAGGGAAAGACCCGCCATCAGGGGCACCCCCTGCGCGGCACGTTCCACGGAGAACGCCGGCAGCGTCACCGCGGCGGCAACGGCCTCTTCCACCTCGGCCCTCAGGGCCGCGCGGGTTTCCAGCAGGGGACGGAAGGCCTCCAGCACGGGTTTGAGAACTGGCCGCCGGGCGGCAATCTCCGCCAGGGTTTCCGATACGGTAAGACAGGTTTCACCCATGAATGCTCCCTTGGCCGCGGCGGCCGGGGCCGCCGCTCCGCATGCGCGCCTATCGCTGGGCGAAGGCGGCGAAATCGTGATAATGCTCAGGCTCTTCGGCCAGCAGATAGATGACGTTCACATCCTCGGCGTCGATCAGACGCGCCTTGGGGAATTCGGCCTTGACGCTCTCAAGACGCTTGCGCGCCTTTTCCAGCACTTCGGCGCGTTCGCCGAAGGTCATGGCCCCCGTGGGACAGGTCTTGACGCACATGGGCACCATGCCGTTGCTGACACGGTCGATGCACATGTCGCACTTGGTCAGGCGCTTGGTGGCGGCATCATAGCGCGGAATGTTGTAAGGGCAGGCGTCAATGATGGCCTGCACGTCTTCCGCGCTGAGCTTGGTCGATTTTTCCGTAACGAGCACGGCCCCGGTGGCGCGATCCTGCACCATGGCGCCGGGCACGGTCATGTCCGCCACGTCCACACAGACGGGCGTTACGCAGTGACGGCACTGCTCGGGGAAAAAGTTCCAGACGACCTTGCCTTCCGCATTCAGATGCTCCCGAAAGCGGACGACCTTGAAGTTGTAGGGATTGAGATCCGGCGGATTCTGATGCGTGCCGCGCTGCTTCGTGGCGTTGGCGGGATGATCATGCCATTCCTTGCAGGCCACCTGACATCCGCGACATGCCGTGCACCGCGTGGTGTCGATCAAAAATGATTTCGGCATCTTGCTTGCTCCTTGCAGGGCGCGTTCCAGGAACGCGCCCTGCGTTTGAACTAGAGGATTTCTGTCAGCTTGTCGGCCTTGCGAATATTCACGCAGCAGGCCTTGGCTTCAGGAATGGTCGTATTGGGATCATAGGCCGTCACCGTCAGCCGGTTGGTGGAGTCGCCGCAGTTGGGCGTTGTCCAGCCGTAGGCAAAGGGCATGCCGATGAGATGCACGGTCTTGCCCATGACGGTGAAGGGACGCAGACGGATGGTCACCATGGCAATGGCCTCCACACGTCCGCGCGGGCTTTCGACAATCACGCCGTCACCGTTCTTGATGCCCTTCTCCTTGGCCAGCTCCCGGCTCATTTCCACATAGAGCTGCGGTTCGGCTTCCAGCAGGTTCGGCACATTGCGGGTTTCGCCGCCGCCGCACCAGTGTTCCGTCATGCTGTAGGTCGTCAGCACAATGGGATAGTCCGGGTCGGCCGCGCGGGCGAACTTGTCCAGTTCCGACGAATGGAACTTGTAGACCGGGCTGCGCAGCTGACCGGAGAAGGGATGGCGTTCCACAGGCGGTTCCGCGGGCTCGTAATGCTCGGGGAAGGGGCCGTCCTTGAGGCCCGGACCGTAGAGCTGCGCGTAGCCGTTGGTCGTCATGATGAAGGCCAGTTTGCCCTTTTCGGCGTCCGCCTGCGGGGCCCACGGACCGTCGGGCACGTCGCCCACCCACTTGGAGCCGTCCCACTCGATGACGGCCTTGGCGGGATTGTAGGGCTTGCCGTTGATGTCCACGGAAGCGCGGTTGTACAGAATGCGCCGGTTCACGGGCCAGCACCACGACCAGTTCGGATACAGGCCGATAGCCGCCTGCATGGGCGTCTGACTGGGATCGCGCTTCTTGGACTTGTTGCCCTCTTCTTCCGTGTAGCTGCCGCAGTAGAGCCAGTTGAGCGAGGAGGTCGTGCCGTCGGCCTTCAGGTTGCCGAAGGCGGGCACCAGCTGGCCCTTCTTGTAGGTCTTGTCGCCCACCTTGGTGTCGGCCCAGAAGAAGCCGTTGATGCGGCGCGTCCATTCTTCGGCATCATACCTGGCGGGCCAGTTCTGCTTGAGCAGAGCTTCGGGCAGCACGCCGCCCTCGGCGGCGTACATCTCGCGCAGCTTGTTGATCAGCGGCACGAAGACATCCGCAAAGTTGCGGGCCTGTCCGCCGGGCTCCACGGCCTTGTCGAACCACTGCAGCCAGCGGCCGCTGTTGCTGATGGTCCCGGCCTTTTCCACACGATGCGCCGAAGGCAGCAGGAAGACTTCCGTCTTCTTGGTCCTGGGGTCCACGCCGGGCCGCCGCCAGTTGTCGGAGGTCTCGGAGTGATGCAGTTCGGAACAGACCAGCCAGTCAAGATGATCGAGAGCGGCGCGCATCTTGTTGGTGTTGGGGAAGCTGTTCATGGGATTCACGCCGAAGACGAAGCCGCCCTTCATCTTGTCGTGCAGCATCTTGTCCATGACATACATGTAGGAATAGTCTTCGCCCTTCTCGCCCTTGGGCAGCAGCCCGTAGCAGAAGTCGTTCTCGGGCGTGGCCGCATCGCCGAACCAGCCCTTGAGCAGGCTTGCGAAGTACTTGGGACGGTTGCCCCACCAGTTGGCGCTGTTCTTGAGCGCCGTCACGGGCGTATTGGCCTTGTTGAACTCGGCCAGCGTCTGCCACTGAGCCAGCGGCAGAGCGATATAGCCCGGCAGCGTATGGTACAGCAGCGCATGGTCGGTCGACCCCTGCACGTTGGGTTCGCCGCGCAGCGCGTTGATACCGCCGCCGGCCACGCCGATATTACCCAGCAGCAGCTGGATAATGGACGAAGCGCGGATGTTCTGCACGCCCACGGTATGCTGCGTCCAGCCCAGCGCGTAGAGAATGGTCCCCGCCTTGTCCGGCTTGCCGGTGGCGCAGAAGGCCTTGTAGACCTTCAGCAGATCATCCCTGGAAACGCCCGTTGTCGCAGCCACGTTCTCCAGCGTATAGCGGGAGTAGTGCTTTTTCAGCAGGTTGAAAACGCACCGCTCGTGCGTCAGCGAGAAGTCGCGCACCGGCGCGCCCTTTTCGTCGGTTTCAAAGGCCCACGTGCTCTGATTATAGCTGCGCGTGGCCGCGTCGTAACCGCTGAAAAGGCCGTTGTCGAAGCCGAACTTCTTGCCGACGACAAAGGAAGCGTTGGTATAGTTGACGACGTATTCCTTGAAATAGCACTCGTGCTCAAGGATGTAATTGATCATGCCGCCGAGGAAGGCGATATCCGTGCCCGACCGCAAGGGCACATGGAAATCGCAGCGGGCCGAAGTACGCGAGAACTTCGGGTCCACATGCATAATGACGGCGCCGTTGTCTTTTGCCCGCATGACCCACTTGAAGCCCACGGGATGAT
>CAMBWG010000015.1 GCA_945871415.1 uncultured Desulfovibrio sp. | reverse complement strand
TTTTTGAGCAAGCCCTCTGTTAACTTTCTGAGTACAATCTGCCGGAAACACCTCTCGCGCCAGCAGAGGGGTTTCCCTTCCACCCAATAAACTGCGAAAGAACAGGCCTAGGCCTCGGGCGCGCTCGCCGCGACGGCAGAGGCTCCCGCGCTGCGCACGGCGGCGGAAATGCCGTTTACCGGGCGGAGAATATGCCGCACACAGGAGGAGATGCAGACCTGCCCGCAGTCATCCCCGTAGGAAAGGCAGAGACGCTGATCGACCTCCACGCGGTTGTCCTTCATGGACAGCGCCTTTGCCGGGCAATTCCTGATGCACTTGCCGCAGGAAATGCAACCCACATCGCAGACGTCGCTGACGGCCCGCAACTTGTCCCGCGAATTGCAGAAGACCGCAATGCGCGCACGCTTGGGCACGAGCTCCAGCACGCCGCGCGGACAGGCGCTGGTGCAGGCTCCGCAACCGGTGCAGAGATTGGCGTTGATGCGGACGACGCCTTCCTCGATACGCATGGCTCCGAAGGGGCAGACCTGCACGCAGTCACCGAAGCCGAGGCAGGAATACTTGCAGGTATCCACGCCGCCGCGCAGCATGGCAGCCGCCGCGCAGGAGGGCATACCCTCGTACTGGTAGCGGAGGGCCACGTTGCCGGCGTTCTTGTCGCAGCGCCGCAGCGAACGCAGAGGATCAGCCTCGGCCACGGCCTTGCCGGTCAGTTCACCGACGGCAATACGGACTTCCGCACCCCCCGCGCAGCAACGGTTGGCGGGAATGGCCGGATCATTGACGACGGCCGTTGCGTAGCCTTCGCAGCCGGCAAAACCGCAGCCGCCGCAGTTGGCTCCGGGCAGGACTTCAAGCACCGCCTGCACCCGCGGATCCTCTTCCACATGAAAGACCCGGGAAGCCACGGCCAGCAGGACGGCGGCAACCAGACCAAGAGCGAAGAGGGTAATGATGGACGCGCTTACCATAATCTCTCCTCCCGTGTCAGTTGGCCATGCCCTTGAAGCCCATGAACGCCAGCGACATCAGCCCGGCCATAATCAGCGCAATGGGCGTGCCCGCCATAGCCTTGGGCAGGCGGCAGGTATCCAGCCGCTCCCGTATGCCGGCCATGAGCAGCAGCGCCAGCGTGAAGCCGATGCTTGAAGCCAGACCGTACAGTACGGACGTAAGCAGATCGTATTCCTCCCGCTGCACGAGAATGGCCACGCCCATGACGGCGCAGTTGGTCGTAATCAGCGGCAGAAAGATCCCCAGCGCCGCATACAGGGGCGGCAGCATTTTCTTCAGGAACATTTCCACAAACTGCACCAGCGCGGCAATGACCACGATGAAGACAATGGTCTGCAGATAGCCCAGCCCCAGCGGATCGAGTACGCAGCGCTGCATAAGCCAGGTAAAGAAAGTGGAAACGACGATAACGAAGATGACCGCGCTGCCCATACCGAGGGCCACGCCGCGCTCCTTGGAGCAGCCCAGATAAGGACAGTTGCCCAGATATTGCGCCAGTACGATGTTGTTGACAAAGACGGCGGCGATGAAGAGCTGAAATATTTCCATACGGCCTCCCTACTGCGCCTGCGCGTCTCTGGCTCCCGCGCCGCAGGCGGTGCAACCGCCGCAGCTGCCGCAGCCCTGCTGCTGTGCCAGCGCTTCGGCCTGCTCGCCCCTGCGGCGCGCCTGCCGGAAGTTGAGCATATTCATGCCCGCGAGAATGAGTCCCAGACAGATGAACGCGCCCGGAGCCTGCACCATGATTCGCAGGGGCTCGAAGCTCTCCGGCATGACGGCCATGCCGAACCACGTTCCGTTGCCCAGGACTTCGCGAATGGAGCCGAGGAAGGTCAGCGACATGGTAAAGCCGAGGCCCATGCCGAGTCCGTCGGCCACGGAAGCGGCCACGCCGTTCTTGGCGGCAAAGGCTTCCGCACGGCCGAGAATAATGCAGTTCACCACGATCAGCGGCACAAAAATGCCCAGCCGCTCATACAGGGGGTAGGCATAGGCCTGCATGAGCAGTTCCACCGCCACCACCAGCGAGGCCGCAATGACGATAAAGCAGGCAATGCGGACCTTGGCCGGGATGATGTGGCGCACCATGGAAATAATCATATTGGAGAGCACCAGCACAAAGATGACCGCCGCGCCCATGCCGAGCCCGTTGCTGGCCGAATTGGTCACGGCCAGCGTGGGGCAGAGCCCCAGCACCAGACGGAAGGGAGGCAGCTCTTTCCATAAGCCCTTGGTAAATTCCTTCAATACGCTCATGCCAGCCTCCTTACTTGGCCCACGCGGCAAGGATGTCCTTCTTCAGACGGGCGTAGACGGCAGCGGCATTGTTGACGGCCCCCACGGCCCCGGCGGAAGAGATGGTGGCGCCGGAAACGCCGTCGATGACGCCGCCGCCGGAAGACAGCTGCACCGGGGTCTTCTGTCCGGAGAACTGTCCGGTAAAGGCGGGTTCGGCAATGCGCATGCCCAGGCCCGGCGTTTCCTTGAGGGTGGTGGCCCCTATGCCCGCCAGCGTGTCATCCTTGAGATTGAAGCCCACCATAATATTGACATCGCCGCCGTAACCCTTGGAGCTGTGCTCCAGCGCAACGCCCACCAGCGCGCCGCCCGAACGCACGGGAAAGATCATTACGGCGCGACCGTCCGCCTCAAAGCGCCTGCGCTCGCCGATGGGATCATTTTCAGCATAGGGGAAAACACGCTTGATGGCCGGGCCCTGCACATTGGCAAGCACCTGCTCTTCAATGCGGGGAGCCGTGATCATTTTCAGATAGGAGAGCGCGAAGCCGGAAAGGCCGCACAGCACCGACAACACGACAATCATACGAAACATGTCGCGCATGGCTATCGACCTCCAAAGGGCTTGGGGCGCAGCAGATCAAGCTGCGGCGCCAGCAGGTTGGCCAGCAGAATGGCAAAGGGCGTACCGTCGGCATACACGCCGTACTTGCGGATGAGCATCACGAGCGCGCCCCCGATAAGGCCGTACAGAAACATGGGCAGCGGACGGCTCGGCGCGTTGGCCGGATCCGTAATCAGAAAAAAGCCGCCCAGCAGCACGGACCCCGTCGCCAGATGGAAGAAGGGCGAGGCATTGGCCGCCGGATCCGCCAGCGCAAAAGCCGTGGCCAGACCGGCAACGCCAAGGAAGAAGCCCAGCGCAATGTGCCAGCGCACAAAACCGCGCGCCGCAAGGAAACTGCCCCCCAGCAGGAGAGCGCCGGCCTGTCCGGCTCCCAGACCGTTGATCTGATGCCCGAGCAGCAGATCCGTAAAGGGAATTTCCTCTGCCGCCGCCGCGCCGAAGAACTTGAGACGCAGCAGCGGATCGACAAACTCCGTATCAAGCTGCATGGCGTTGGCATCCATGAGCAGAGGAAAGGAAACAAAGAGAACGGCCCAGCCCACCAGCGAGGTATTGACCGGATTGGCCCCCAGTCCGCCAAAGGCCATCTTGCCCAGACAGATGGCGACCACCGCCCCAAGACAGACCAGCCACCACGGCGCGGCGGCCGGCAGCATGAAGGCCAGCAGCAGACCGGAAACGGCGGCGGTGCCGTCGTCCACGGCAATCTCGCGCCCCATGGCTTTCTGACAGAGCGCCTCCACGGCCACGCAGACGGCCACGCTCAGGGCCATGACGCGCAGAGCGGGCAGACCCCAGTTCCAGAGGGCGCAGAGGACGGCGGGAGCAAGCGCGGCCGCTATCCACAGACTCTGACGCTGCACCGTGCGCCCGCAGTGCCAGTAGGGAGGGGCGCTCATGGCCAGCAGAACGGCATTGCGGGCATCAGGCATGGCTGTCCTCCTTGGATACGGACTCGTTGCCGGGAGTGACGCCGACGGGTTCCAGCGGCGTCAGTTTCTGTTGATCCGCCTCGGCCAGCTTGTGCTTGGCCAGACGGATATATTGCAGCACAGGGCGGCGCGCGATGCAGACATAACCGCACAGGCCGCATTCCAGACAGGACTGCACATGTTCCTTGCGTGCCCGTTCGTGCAGAGCAAATTCCGCATAGCGACTCAGCAGATTGGGCGAAAGGTGCGCCGGACAGATGAGCACGCAGGCGCCGCAGTTGATGCAGGGAGCGTGCCCCTGCATGGGCGGCACGGTTCCGGCCTCGACCACAAAGACCCCCATGGCGCCGCGCGTGACGCTGCGGGAAAGTTTGTCGAGACTTTCGCCACGCAGCGGACCGCCGCGCACAAGCGCATCCCCTTCCCGCAGCTCAATGCCCGCAAAGTCCAGCAGCTCGCCCACCATGCAGCCGTCTTTGACAATATAATTGCCGGAGTGACGCAGGCTGCCCACGGTAAGCACTGTTTCCACCAGCGGCAGACCGGTTTCCACCACACGCCCCAGACTCCAGAGATTGTGCAGGCCGACGATGCCCACGCCCTCGGGGCGCTCCTTGCCGGTCACGGCCTTGACGACCAGCTCATTGACGCTGGCAGGGTACTGGGAAGGTACGGAGGCGACTTCCAGATCGTGAAACTGCAGACGCATTTCCTTGGGAACGGCCAGAACAATCTTCCGGGCGGGCGTCAGCTGCCGCAGCAGCGCAAGACCCGCCGAAAGCGTGGCCCGGTGCGTCATCAGCATGGGTTCGGCCCAGGTGATGCCGGGATCGGGATTCAGACCGTTGATGATCAGCGTTTCGCATTCCTGCCCCAGCGACCTGGTATTAAGCCCCAGATCCTTGAGCAGCTGCGCCAGCCGCTTGCGGCCATCCGCGCCGGCGCCGCAGTCGCGGGCCAGCTCCATAACGTCCACCTTGCGAACACCGTCCGCCAGCGCCCGCAGTTCCTCGTCCGGTTCCACAGCCTCAAGAAACAGGCTGCGTTCGTTAATCTCGCTCACCACGCCGAATATGGGCGAGTAGAGATCCCCCTTGAGCGGCGAGGGATGCGTTCCCAGCTTCATGAAGGGATAGACGCGCGTCTTCTTCTTGATGCCCTCGCTCAGGGTCATGGACTCGCGGTTCAGACGAACCTGCCGCGGCTCCGGCCCCATGCTGAAGCGTTGCGTCACGCCGTACAGCAGGTGAAAGCGAGGGTCGGTCAACATGGTGAAAAGTTCTTTCATGCCTGCCTCACTTGGTATGACATTGCCCGCACTGCGTCTTTTCAAACGGCCCCTTGCCGACCTTGCGATGACAGGTCATGCACTGGCCGTGAAACGCGTCCATGCGTCCGGGGACGAGCTCCTGCGCCTTCTTGCCGTGGCAGACGGCGCAGTCGGTATACAGCGGATTCAGCTTCACCAGCCCTTCGGCCGGCAGGCGATCCCGCACCTTGATCACAGCATGGCAGGAAGCGCAGCCCTTAGCTCCCGCCGCGAACAGATCTTCATGGCAGGAGAGGCACTTCTGATGCACGGCGTCGGCCAGCGCGGGGGGAGTGCCCTCCTCCCGGGCCTGTCTGCCGGGAGCCACACCGCTTTCGTGGCAGTCGGCGCAATTCTGCGGTTCGGGTTCGATGTCCGCACTATGATGGCAGTCCGTACAGGCCAGACCGAGCTCTTCCACATGCCGCTTGTGCCCCCACTTCTTCCGGTCCAGTTCCCGGTGATGACAGGTGGCGCAGGCGGCATTGTCGTTGAAGGCGGCAACGTGCTTTTTTCTGAAGGATTCGTCAAAGGTCGCGCCGTGGCAGGAGGCGCAGGCAACGGGCTTGTCCCGGGCCACGGGGCTTTCATGATGGCAGGCGGCACAGTTGCGATCCTGCCCCGAGGGAGCGGCAACGGCGGTCACATGGCGGGCATGTTCAAAAACCACCGTGCCCCCGGCGTTGTCGTAAAGAATGCGGCGCGGCATATCGTCGCGCGATGCGGGGACGAGATACAGTCCCGCGCCGACGATGCCCAGCGCAAGGGCGATGATGGTCATGGGTAAAAGGCGTTTTTGCATGGGCCACCTCGCTTTGCTGCGGTTGGGGCGACCCGGTTGCGGGCCGCCCGGAAGGATGAAGGCTATACGGTGAAACGCGGATCCTTTTGCGCTTCTTCACGAACCAGACGGAAGAGGAAGGGGCTCAGGAGCAGAATACCCACAAGGTTGGGGAAAGCCATGAGCGCGTTGCCGATATCGGAGGCCAGCCAGACGATTTCCAGCGACAGCAGCGCGCCGAGGCAGAAGACCAGCACGTAGATGATGCGGAACGGCAGCTGAGCGCGATCGCCGAAAAGATAGATGGCGCAGCGCTCGCCGTAGACGCACCAGCCCAGCGCCGTGGTGAAGGCGAACAGAGCAAGGCAGACGGTCACGCCGATTTTGCCGATGCCGGGCAGGGCCTTTTCGTAGGCCGCGGCCGTCATGATGCCGCCCCCGACGCCGGAGCTCCACGCGCCGGTGACCAGAATGGCAAAGCCGGTCATGGAACAGATGACGAGAGTGGTGATGAACACGTCCAGCATGCCGATGCTGGCCTGTGTCAGCGGGCTGTGCGCCGTGGACGCCGCATGGGCCATGGGCGCGGTACCGAGACCGGCTTCATTGGAAAAGACGCCGCGGGCCATCCCCTGACGAATGGCCATCATGACGGTTGCGCCGGCAAAACCGCCGCCCGCCGCCGCGGGCGTAAAGGCGTCGCTGACGATCATCCAGATGACGTTGGGAATTTCCGAAATGTGCGAACCGATGACCAGCAGGGACAGAACACAGTAGAGACAGGCCATGAAGGGCACCAGCCGGCCGGCCACAGCGCCTACGCGCGACACGCCGCCGATGATGACGACACCGGCCAGAAGCAGCAACCCGAGAGCCGTCACCCAGACGGGGATATGGAACGTTTCGGCAAGGTTGGCGCTGATGGCGTTGGCCTGCACCATGGCGCCCGTGCCCATGCACGCGATCATGCAGAAGATGCAGAAGAGCGCGCCCATCCAGGCCCAGCGTCTGCCAAGCCCGTTCTTGATGAAGTACATAGCGCCGCCCACCCAGTTTCCGGCGGGCGTCTTTTCGCGTAACTGCACCGAAAGCATGACTTCCGCGAACTTGGTCACCATACCGACAACGGCGGTCACCCACATCCAGAACAGCGCGCCCGGGCCGCCTACGGAAATGGCCGTCGCCACCCCCACGATACTGCCCGTGCCGATAGTTCCTGCCAGCGCCGTCATCAGGGCGTTCCAGGGCGAAATTTCACCATCTGCCGACTGATGCGACCGCCCCTGCCACAGGCAGGAATAGGAACGCATCCAGTTACGGAACGGGAAAAAGCGCAGCCCGATGGTCAGGTACAGCCCCGTACCCACCAGAAGCACCAGCATAATGGGCCCCCACACCACGTCGGAAATGGCTTTAAGGGCGCTAATCACAACCTCCACGGTATCCCCCCATAGCGGCGCGTCCCGCGCGCCGCAGACAAGTTGCATTTACCCGTATGTCCTCCGTAAGCCATGAAGACATCTCGGGCATACTCCACACTATAGGACAAACGCCGTACTTTGGTAAAGAAAAAAATTGCTTTGCCGCAAACTTGGACTGTATTTACCCTTCTTTGAGGACAAACAGGATATTTTTTTATGTTTGTTTAACCAAACAATATCATTTTCGAAAACAAAAAAAATGAAAAATGGCACATGCTGCATTTTTACATCATCATCGCACTATTTTTACAATAAGAAAATACTATTTCATAGAATTGTAAATAAAATATAAATAAGCATTACAGTTCTATCCATAAACGAAGAAAACTGTAAAAGTTTTGTTGCGGCTCTTGCCGCCGGAAATGCCTCCCGAAAAGCCGCGACGCGGGCCGGAGCGCTCCCCTTGCGTATCCGGCCGATTGCGGCGATACTTGCGACCTCTTGCGCCGCTTGGGCGTGAAACCTCTGTCTTGAAGGGATGGTCGCATGCTGGCGATTCTGGATTACGGGGCGGGCAATCAGACGAGCGTCCGCCGGGCATTGGAGCATTTGGGGGTGCCGTGCGTGGTCACGTCGGATCCGGCGACGGCCGAAGCGGCGCAGGGCATCATTTTTCCCGGAGTGGGCGCGGCCGGACAGGCCATGCAGGCCCTGCACGCAAGCGGGCTGGAAAGCGTGCTGCGCCGGGTCACCATCCGCCGGGAGCCTCTGCTGGGCATCTGTCTGGGCTGTCAGATACTGCTGGAATACAGCGAGGAAAACGACGCCATGACGCTGGGGCTCATGCCGGGGCGCAGCGTGCGCTTTCCCGACGGCATGACGCAGGAGGACGGCACGCCCGCGCCGGTGCCGCACATGGGCTGGAACAGTCTCCGGCTCAAAAAGCCCAGTCGTCTGCTTGAAGGGGTGGCCCCGGATGCCGAATATTATTTCGTCCACAGCTATTTTGTGGAACCCGCGCCGGAACTGGTCATCGCCACGACGACCTACGGGCAGGAATTCTGTTCCGTTTATGGCCGCGACGGACTCTGGGCCGTGCAGTGCCATCTGGAAAAGAGCGGGCGTCCCGGCCTGCAGGTGTTACGGAACTTCTATGACTATTGCCGCAGCGTGCGGCCGGAGGACGTCACATGCTGAGCAAGCGCGTCATTCCCTGTCTTGATGTCCGGGCCGGGCGCCTCACCAAGGGCGTCAAATTTGAAGGCAATGTGGATATCGGCGATCCCGTGGACAGCGCCCGCCGCTACTATGAGGAAGGCGCGGACGAGATCGTCTTCTACGATATCACGGCCTCGGCCGAGCAGCGCGGCATCTTTCTGGACGTGGTGGAAAAAGTCGCCTCGGCCATCTTCATTCCTTTCAGCGTGGGCGGCGGCATCGCCTCCGTGGCCGATATGCGGGCCGTGCTGCTGGCCGGGGCGGAAAAGGTCTCGATCAATTCCGCGGCGGTCAAGCGCCCCGAGCTGATCAGCGAAGGCGCCGACGCCTTCGGCTCGCAGGCCATTGTCGTCGGCATGGACGTGCTGCGCGTGCCCGCCTCTCCGACAATTCCCTCCGGGTACGAAATCGTCATTCACGGCGGCCGCAAGCGCACCGGGCTGGATGCGCTGGAATGGGCCCGGCGCTGCCAGACGCTGGGAGCCGGGGAGCTGTGCGTCAACTCCATTGACGCCGACGGCACCTGCGACGGCTACGAACTCATATTGACCCGGATGATTTCCGAAGCCGTAAGTCTGCCGGTCATTGCCTCGGGCGGCGCGGGCAAGCCCGAGCACTGTCACGAGGCCGTCAGCCTCGGCGGCGCTTCGGCGGCGCTGGTCGCCAGCATTGTGCACTACGGGCAGTACACCATCCGGCAGTGCAAGGAAGAAATGGCCCGCCGCGGGGCCAAGGTGCGGCTGACGTGGTAGACGGCGCGGCGCTGCTTGCCGTAGTGCGCCGCCGGCTGCGCGAACGCGGCTGCGCGGCGGTGGCCGTGGCCTACTCCGGCGGCGTGGACAGCCGCTTTCTCTGCCATGCGCTGCTGCGCGGCGGTCTGGATGTGCTGGGCCTGCACGCCCGCGGCCCGCATGTGCCCGAGGCCGAAAGCCGGCAGGCGCGCCGCCGGGCGCGGGACATGGGCCTGCCCCTGCTGGAAGTGGACTTCCGGCCGCTGGACATTCCCGACGTGCGCGCCAACGGCCCCCGGCGCTGCTACTTCTGCAAGGCGGCGCTCATGCGCTGCCTGCGGGAGGCTCTGGCGCGTCGCGAGGCTGAGGGCGATCTTCCCCGGCTGCTCTGCGACGGCAGCAACGCGGATGATATGGCATCCTCGCGGCCGGGCCTGCAGGCGCTGAAAGAAGCGGGCATTCTGTCCCCTCTGGCCGAAGCCGGCTTCAGCAAAAAGGAGCTGCGCGCCGAAGGCGCGGCGACCGGGCTGGAAGATCCGCAGCAGGCCGCCCGTCCCTGCCTGCTGACGCGCTTTGCCTACGGCGTGCAACCTGCGGAACAGACCTTGCGGCAGCTGGCCGAAGCCGAAGAGGCGCTGGCAGACCTGAAAAGCCCGGATGGCCGTCCCCTGCTGGGAGATTTTCGCGTGCGTCTGACGCCGGAGCCGCTCGTACAGGCGCAGCATCTGCCCGCCGACAGCCTGCCGCGCGTGGACGCCGTCATGCGCCGTTGCGGTCTTGCGCCCTGGAAATATCGGGAAGAAGCAGTAATCAGCGGCCTTTACGACAGAAAGGAGCGCTGAGATCTCTTCTTTTCCGCAAGCTCCCGGGGCGGAAAGGCTGGACTTTTGCTGGAATCGCGGCTATCAAATCCCGATCCATCAAGAAATCCTTCTCCATACACGGTGTACGCGCCGCCCGGCCGCGCCGCCGGAAAGGCTCGACGCCGCATGGAGAGCTTTGAAAAAACGAAAAATCACGTCAAGGGGCGCAGGCCCCGTGGAGGACAGAATGGCTCACAAGAAAGTGGAACGCAAAAAGGAATTGGATCGCCGTCGTCATCGCCGCGAACAGCGCCTGAAGCAGCGCGTGCGCGAAGCGAAGGCCGCCAAGGCGTAATGGTTGCGCTGGCCGTCGCAAGGCGGCCGGCGCGTCGTTTTTTATGCGCCGGATCCGGCGCGTTCCCTGTCTCCCGGCGATGGCGTCGCCCCTGTGCGACGGTATCCGCGAATTTGCAACGGCGAGCGGTCATGCCGCTTGGCCGTTCTTGGCGTTAGCTATGCCTATTTACGAATATCAGTGTCCCGCGTGTCAGAAGGTTTTCGAGGAATGGACAACCGTGTCCGAAGCGCACGAGGACAAACCCTGTCCGACCTGCGGCGCGGCATCCCCGCGCGTCCTGTCCAATACATCGTTCGTGCTTAAGGGCGCGGGCTGGTATGTCAGCGACTACGGCTACCGCAAGGACGTCAAGGATGAGGATTCCTCCACGGCCTACGGCGCTTCCGGCGCCATGACGCCGCCGGCCGACACGGCCCCCGCCGCATCGTCGGGGACGACTGCTCCTTCCGCCCCCGCCCCGGCCGGGAATTCCGCCGCCAAAGCGAATTCCTCCGGCGCGGCCGCAACTTCCAGCGCGGCGTCCACCGCCGCCAAAGCGTGAGGCTCGCCATGATTGACCGTTATACCCGCCCGGAAATGGGCCGTATCTGGACGTTGGAAAACCGCTACCGCGCATGGCTGGATGTCGAAGTGGCCGTCTGCCGGGCATGGAGCGAAATGGGCCGCATTCCGGCCGAAGCCGTTGACGTCATCTGCCAGAAAGCCGCCATCGACGTGGAGCGCATTCTGGCAATCGAGGAAGTGACGCGCCATGACGTCATCGCCTTTCTGACGTCGCTGGAAGAAAAAATCGGCCCCGAGGCCCGTTACATCCATCTGGGCTGCACGTCCTCCGATATCGTGGACACGGCCAACGGCCTGCTCATCAAACAGGCCGGGGCGCTGCTGCTGGACGATGTGCGCGCCCTGCTGGAAAGCCTGAAAAAGCTGGCCTACGAACACAAGGGCGTGCTCTGCATGGGCCGCACGCACGGCATCCATGCCGAGCCCACCAGCTTCGGCCTCAAGATGGCCGGCTTTTACGCCGAATTCTGCCGCCATCTGAAACGGCTGGAAAATGCGCTGGAAAATATCCGCGTGGGCAAGATCTCCGGCGCCGTGGGCACCTATGCCTTCCTCTCGCCGGAACTGGAGTCGCGCGCGCTGGGACATCTCGGTCTGCGTCCCGACGAGCACTCCACTCAGATCGTGCAGCGCGATCGCTACGCCGAATTTTTTGCAACCCTCGCCATTCTCGGCGGCGGCGTGGAACGCCTGTGCGTGGAACTGCGCCATCTGCAGCGGACGGAAGTGCTGGAAGTGGAAGAAGGCTTCGCCAAGGGCCAGAAAGGCTCCTCGGCCATGCCGCACAAGAAGAATCCCATCTCCGCGGAAAATATGGCCGGTCTGTCCCGCCTGCTGCGCGGCAACGCCGTGGCGGCCATGGAAAATCAGGCCCTGTGGCACGAGCGCGACATCAGTCATTCTTCCGTGGAACGCGTCATCATGCCCGACTCCACCATCATCGCCGACTATGTGCTGAACCGTCTGCGCCGCGTGCTGGACGGGCTGGTCGTCAAGCATGACCGCATGCGGGAAAACATGGATCGTTCCTACGGTCTCTACTTCTCGCAGCGCGTGCTGACCAACCTTATCGCGACCGGCATGCCGCGCCAGAAGGCCTACGAAGCCGTGCAGCGTCTGGCCATGCAGAGCTGGAACGAGCGCCGCCCGTTCCCCGATCTGGTCAAGGCCGATCCCGATATGCAGGCCGCTCTGGGCGACAAGCTGAACAGCCTCTTTGATCCTTCCTTCTATCTCGAACACGAAGACGAAATCTTCGCGCGCATCTTCGGCGAACAGAAGTAGCGCACGCGCCGCGGGCATCGACGGTTCTGCCGCCGATGCCCGCGGTATCCGTTTTGGCCGCGCCGCCTTTTTCCAAAGGGGGCGGCAGCAGCGTAAAAACTATAGAAAATTTCAAGAAAAACTGACGGGGTGAACATATGAGCGACATGCTGGAACTGAAGCGTCGTCTGGCGCGTCTCCTGGTGGAAAAGTCCTATCGGGAAGGCGATTTCGTACTCGCGTCCGGGAGACGCAGCGACTATTACTTTGACTGCCGCGTGACGGCCCTGCATGCCGAAGGCTCCTGGCTCATCGGGCGTCTGTTCAACGATCTGCTGAAGGATCTGGATATTCGGGGCGTCGGAGGCATGACCATGGGGGCCGACCCGCTGGTGTCGTCCACCACGGTGCTTTCCCACGAGCTGGGCCGTCCGCTGCACGGCCTGCTTGTGCGCAAGGAATCCAAGGGCCACGGCACCAATCAGTTTGTGGAAGGCCTCGGCAATTTCCAGCCCGGCGATCCCGTAGCCATGCTCGAAGATGTGGTGACCACGGGCGGCTCGCTGCTCAAGGCCTGCGATCGCGTGCGTGATGCCGGCCTGAATATTGTGGCCGTCTGCGCCATTCTGGATCGCGAGGAAGGCGGCCGCGAAAAGCTGAAGGAAGCGGGTTACGAGCTGCATGCGCTCTTTACGCGCAAGGAACTCGTGGAGCTGGCCCGCCAGTAAAAGTTTCGGGCGGGCGGGAAGTCCCCCTGCCCGCCCATTGCTCCGTCGTTATGACCATACCCGGGGGCTCCGGGAAGACCTGCGTCCTTTCCGGGTGTCGGCCCGCATGCCGCGTGCCTTCTGCCGTGTTACAACGTTACTGAAACCCTGCTCTCGTGACTGCCATGCAAGCCACCGTTCGCCCTTTCTTCCGAACCGTTGCCGCCGCTCCCGACCGTCGCCGTTCTCCGCGCGCCCGACGGCGCTCCCGCCGTTCCCCGCGCTGGAAATCTCTGGTATGCGCTCTGGCGCTTGTCCTTTCCTCGTCGGCATGGGACGTGCCGCCGGTATCGGGCGTCCTCCCCTGGGGGCCCGGCCTCGCCCGGGCGGACAACTGGCAGGCTTCCATCTATGACGAAGGTCTGCCCACGCATCTGGTGGCAGTGGACAAGCAGCGCCAGTCTTTCCTCTTTTTCGAGCACAAAAGCCCGCTCAAGCTGAAGTATACCTTCCCCTGCACCACGGGACAGGTGCCCGGCGACAAACAGGTCATCAACGATCTGCGCACGCCCGAAGGCATCTACTTTGTGGAATATAAAATTGCGGGCGGTCTGGATTTCAAGGAGTACGGCGGTATTGCCTACACCCTGAACTATCCCAATCCCGTGGACAAACTGCGCGGCAAAACCGGTTACGGCATCTGGATTCACAGCAAGGGCTACGGCATCTATCCCCGCGATACCAAGGGCTGCGTGGCCATCGGTCTCAAGGATATTGATACGGTCGGCCCCAGCCTGCGCCCCGGCACCGCCGTGGTGCTGGCCGAACACGTGGATGAAACGACGGTGCCCCGGCCGGACGACGGCACGGCACGCCGCCTGCGTCTGCTCATGCAGGAGTGGAGCAAGGCCTGGGCCGCCCGCTCTCCCAAGATGTTTGAATTCTACAATCCCGAGGCCTACACCAAGGCCATGCCGGAGAGCTTTGCCGCCTTCCGCCAGAACAAGGAACGTCTGTTCAAAATTCTCAAGTTCATCAAAATTTTCAACAAGGAAATCCACGTGCTGCAAGGGCCCGGCTACTGGGTGACCTGGTCGGAGCAGCTTTATACGGCCTCCAATCTCTCTACCGAAGGGGTGCGCCGCCTCTACTGGCAACCGGATGAGCAGGGACATTTCCGCATTGTTGGTATGGAATGGACGCCCCGCGAACTGGGGATGGAAGCCGCCTTCCGCAACGGAACCCTTGTGGCGCAGAGTTCCATCACCCTTTCCGACAGCGAGCTTCCGGTCGCGCCCCGTCTGGATATGCCGGAAGATGCCGGCCGTCTCCCCGCGAACGGTACGCTGGTTGCCGCCGATCCGTTAATTCCCCAGCGGCGGCCGCGCCCCGCTCCTGCCGAAATCAACTGGGGCCCCATTCAGGACCCCGCAGCACAGGAACGAGAAGCCGAGGCCCGCGCCAAAGCCGAAGCCGAGGAGCAGGCCCGACAGGAGGCCGCACGCCTGGCAGAGCAGCAGCGTCTGGAAGCCGAAGC
>CAMBWG010000014.1 GCA_945871415.1 uncultured Desulfovibrio sp. | reverse complement strand
CTGTGCCCCCTCTACAAAAGCGCGCTGGGGAAGGGATGGGGGGCCTGGGGGAGAAGAATTACCGGAACGCCTTTCCTTCGGAAAGGCTGGGCCCTCCCGCGCTAGCAGAGGGGTTTCCCTTCCCCCCAGAAGAACGACTCAGTATGACGTGCGCGTTGTGCGTTGCGCGGCAGCGGGTGCAGCGGAGCGAGAAACAGACTGCGCCCCGCGTAAAAGAGTATGTACGCCAGCCACAGGCCGTGATTGTCCCAGAGCGGCACGGCTGCGGCCCAGACGGCGGCAAAGACGCACAGGGCCAGCAAGGTGGACACAAAGACGGGGCGCGTCCGGCTTGCGCCCGTAAACATACCGTAATAGCTCAGGCCGAAGCCCGCCGCTGCGGGAAACAACAGACCCCACAGGCTGTAGCGTCCGGCTTCCGTCAGCACCTCCGGCAAATCCGTAAACAGACGCAGGAGGGGCTCGCGCCACAGCGCATAACCGCCGGTGAGCAGCAGTATGGCAAGCAGCGTCCACAGACGCGTTGCCCTGCGCGTTTCTTCCATGAGCTCTGAACAGTCCCGGCCGACGGCCCTCCCGGCAAAGACGCTGGACGCATTCGCTATTCCTTCAAAAACATAGGAAAAAATGAGCATTATCTGTATCAGGACGGCATTTCCCGAAAGGGTGGCCGTCCCGAAGCTCGCCGTTGTTGCCATGAATATGTTCATCTGAACCAGCAGGCATACGGTACGCAGGAAGAGATGTCCGTTTACGCGCGCCATGCGCAGCATTTCTCTTGTATCAGCAAGGCGGGCCATGCCGCGCAGTCCTCCCGGCAGAGCGCGGCATACGGCCGCTGCGCCGACCAGAAAGGAAAAAGCCTGCGCCAGCAGCGTTGCCGCGGCTACGCCCGCGGGCCCCGCGTCCAGTACCAGCACAAAAAGAACGTCGAGCAGCATGTTGAGCGCATTGCCGCCGATCTGCATCAGCAGGGCCGCCGTAATGAGCGAGCGTCCCATAAGCCAGCCCAGCATGACATAATTGCCCAGCGCCAGCGGCGCGCCCCAGATAAGTATGTCGTAATAGACGGCCGTGACGCGTCGCGTGGCCTCGTCCGGCTCCAGAACAAGCATGGCTCCGGCAAAGATTGGGCGTTGCAGCAGCAGAATCAGCAGACTCAGGCCCAGCGCCATAAGCCCCGGAAGCAGGACGGCCTTGCTGAGCTGTTCCGTATCGTCTCCGGCCTGTGCGCTGAAGCCCGTGGAGCCGACCCGCAAAAAGCCCAGCAGCCAGTAGATCGTATTAAAGATCACGGCTCCCACGGCCACGCCCGCAATATAGGACGGGTTCGGCAGACGGCCCATGACCGCCGTGTCCACGGCCCCCAGCAGGGGCTGCGTCATGGTCGTCAGCACAAAGGGCCCCAGAACCCGCAGATACTCCCGCTGCGTCATGCCGTCGTTATCTCCTCGAATCCGCTCAGGATGCAGCCCCTATAACGTCGGGCTGGCGCATGAGGACAGACGCCTGCCTTTGCCGGGCGCTGCCGTGTTCCACGCCGATACCCATGACGGCATCCAGCAGCTGCCGCGCATAGGGATCGCGAATGGCGGACAGCAGGCGCATGTCATCGACCTGCTCCACGACGCGGCCGCAGTTGAAAAACAGCACCCTGTCGCAGAAATAGGTGATGCTTGTCAGATCATGGGTGATGAAGATGTAGGAAAGCCCGTGCCGGGCGCGCAGGTCCATAAGCAGGTCCATAACCTGCACCTGCGTCGAGGCGTCCAGCGAGCTGACGGCTTCGTCCAGCAGCACCACGCGGGGATTCACGGCAATGGCGCGCGCAATGCAGACGCGCTGCAACTGCCCGCCGCTCAATTCGTGCGGATAACGGGACGCATAGGACGCGGGCAGGCCGACCTGCTCCAGCAGTTCGGCAACGCGCCGTTTACGATTCATGGCGCGCCCTTCGAGGCGCTCCAGCGCCCGCAGGGATTCCCCGATGATATGTTCCACCCGGAAGCGGGGATTGGCCGAAGATGTGTAATCCTGAAACACCACGGAAAGACTGTGATGCAGGGCGGCCATGTCATGGGCGCTGTGCCTGCCGTAGAGGTTCTTGCCGTTGATGTAGACCACGCCGCTTTCCGGGGGGAGCAGACCGGCCAGCACCCGCCCCAGCGTGCTTTTGCCGCTGCCGGATTCGCCGATGATGCCGAGGCATTCCCCTTCCGCCAGCGTCAGGGAGACGCCCCGCAGCACCTGCTGCCGTTCCCGGCCGAACAGCCGTTTCTGATTTTCTTTCAGGAAGGAAACTTTGATGTCTCCGGCCACAAGTACGGGATTCATGCCGCTACCTCCGGGCGTTGATGTATGGCGGAAAGAAATTTGCTCATGACGGCCTTGTGCTGCCTGATGAGATGCCGGGTGTAGGCATCCTGCGCTTCGGCAAAAATCCGCGCCGCCGGGCCGTTTTCCACAGCCGTTCCCCCGTGCATGACCATGACTTCGTCGGCAATGAGCGAAAGCACGCCCAGATCGTGCGAAATGAAGATCAGGGCGGTTTCTCCCGCCTGCTTGATACGCAGAAATTCCTGCATGATGGAGTACTGGCTGATGGAGTCGATGGCCGTTGTCGGCTCGTCGGCAATGATCAGCGCCGGGCGCAGCGACAGCGCAAGGCCGATCATCACGCGCTGCAACATGCCGCCGCTGAGCTGATGCGGATATTTTCGCAGCACGTCTTCCGGGGAGCGGATACGCATAAGCTCGAGGACTTCCAGCGATTTTTTGCGTATGTCGTTCCGGCTGAGGCGGGTGTGCTCCGCGAGCGTCTCGGCCATCTGTTCTCCGATGCGGTAGAGCGGATCAAAGCAGGACATGGGATTTTGCAGTACAACGCCGATCCGGCCGCCGCGCAGACGGCGCAGGACTTCGGGATGCTCGCCCAGCAGCTGCCGTCCTTCAAACAGGGCGCTGCCTTCCACCTGAAAGTTGTCGTCCAGCAGGCCGAGTACGGCTTTGCAGGACATGCTTTTACCGCTGCCGGATTCGCCGAGAATGCCGAGGCAGCCGCCCCGCCGCACGGCAAAGGAAACGCCCTCCACAAGGCTGGTCAGCCTTTTCCCGTTGCGAAAACGTACCGTAAGGTCTCTGACTTCAAGCACCGCCGTCATTGCCGCACCGCCTTGGGATCAAGGGCGTCGCGCAGGCAGTCGCCCAGCATGTTGCAGGCGCCGACCAGCACCACAACGGCAATGCCGGGCACAAGCATCTGTTCGGGATTGGAAATCATGACGTTCTTGGCCTCGTTGAGCATGGCCCCCCATTCGGGCACGGGCGCCTGTACGCCCAGCCCGAGGAAGGACAGCGTGGAAATATTGAGAATGGCCCAGCCCGTATCCAGCGAGGCCAGCACGGCCAGTTCGGCCGCAATGCAGGGGAGCATGTGGCGCGTCAGAATATAGAAGTTGCCGGAGCCGATGCTGCGCGAAAACAGAACAAAGTTCATGTTGGTGTACTTGATGGTCGCCGTGCGGATCATGCGGGCGTACCAGGCCCATTTGATGAAGATGCTGGCAATGACCACGTTGCGGATATCCACGCCCAGCAGGGCAACCACGGCCAGAATGATAATCTGGCTGGGAAAGGACAGCATCACGTCCACAACGCGCATGATCACTTCGTCCACCGCGCCGCGAAAATATCCGGCCGTGATGCCCATGATCACGCCGAGGCCGATGGTGCCGAGCATGGTCAGCAGGGAAAGAAAGAGCGTGGGGCGGATGCCGAACAGCATGCGGGAAAAGACGCAGCGCCCCAGCTGATCCGTGCCGAGGGGATAGTCCCATGACGGCCCGGCAAACTTGTTGAGAATATCGTTGGCATAGGGATCGTTGGGCGCAACCCAGGGGGCGAAGATGCCGAGCAGCGCCGTGAACAGCAGTATGCCCATGCAGAGAAGCGCCATAGGATTTTTGAAAAGTTGCTGCAGCATCAGGCTTTCCTTTCTCTCAGGCGCGGATCCGCCGCATACTGGAGGATATCGAAGGCAAGATTGAAAAAGACGAACAGCACCCCCACCAGAAGGACGTAGGCCTGAATGACGGGGTAATCCCGGTTGAAGATGGAGGCGATGCACAGACGGCCTACGCCCGGCCAGGCAAAGACGTTTTCCACCACGATGGTGCCCGCGATGAGCTGGGGAATGCTCATGCCGATGGCCGTCACGCAGGATTGCAGGGAATTTTTCAGAATATGGCGCACGAGGATGGCCCGCTGCTTCAGGCCGCGCGCCTGCGCGTAGAGCACGTAGTCCTCGCGCATGTTTTCCAGCATGTTGTTGCGTATCAGACGGATATAGGTGGAAATGTAGCTCAGCGCCACGGTGAATGCGGGCAGGATGAGATGGGCAAAGCTGCCGTAGCCGCTGGTGGGCAGCAGATCCAGCCTGATGCTTATCAGCCAGATCAGCAGCAGGCCGACCCAGTAGACGGGCATGGCCGTGGTGGCAAAGACAAAGCCGCGCATGATGCGGTCAAACCAGGTGTCCTTGTAGACGGCGCTCAGAAAGCCGATGGGCAGACTCAGCACGATGACGTAGACAAGTGACAGACCGGCCAGCTCCAGCGTGGCGGGCAGGCAACGGCCGATTTCTCCCAGCACGGTTCGGGCGGGGTTGGTGTAGCTCACCCCCAGATCAAAGTGCAGACAGTCCCAGAGCCACTGAAAATAGCGCACGAGAAAGGGCTGATCGAGGCCCAGTTCCGCGCGCGTCTGCGCGATCAGCTCCTCGGTGATGACGGGCGTCTGCCGGATGCGCAGCGCCACTTCCGCGGGGTCCGAGGGTATCAGGTTGATAAAGACGAAGCAGAGAAAGGAAATGCCCAGCAGCAGGGGGACGGTCGCCAGCAGGCGCATAATGACGTAGTTTTTCATGCCGTGTTCCCGAGAGGTTGCGGAACTTTAGAGCATTTTCAGTTTGAAATGCTCTTCGCATTTCAAACCATACGGCCTGTCATTTCGCGGAAAAAGCGCGGTTTTTCCGCTCACTTTGGGCCGGGCGGCGCTGTGCCGCCGCCTCGCGTTTCACCTTTTTCAAAGTTGAAACGCTCTAAAAACGCGGCCTGCCGTGGGAATGGCAGACCGCGCGGGCAGACCGGAACGGCCTTTACCGTTTTTCAAAGTACATTTTGGAGAACGGCACTTCGTATTGCGTCTGGGTAAAGCCCACCCCCTTGAGACGGGAAGAGAAAAGCGCCTTGTTGGTTTCGTAGGTCAGAGGAATATAGATGGCGTCGTCGTGCAGATGCGTGAGCGCAAAGGTAAACAGCTCCTGCCGCCGCTTTTCGTCCGTGGAGGACAGAATCTCGGTAATGGCGGCGTCTATTTCCTTCTTGTCCGGCAGGGCGAGCTGGGCCGCATAGTCCCCGTAGACGCGCTGGCGCATGGCCGCCATGGACGACTGGGGATCATAGGGCATACCCCAGCAGATATTGAAGATCATGTCGAACAGACCGTTCTTCATGTTGTCGCGGTAGGACTGCTCCTCCTCGCCGCGCAGGCTGACCCTGATGCCCAGTTTGCCGTACTCGTGCTGCAGATATTCGGCAATGGTCTTTTCCGTGACGCTGTTGCTGTTGTAGAGCAGTCCCAGTTCCATACGGAGTCCGTCCTTTGCGCGCACGCCGTCGTCGCCCATTTTCCAGCCCGCTTTTTCCAGCAGGGCGGCGGCTTTTTTCATATCGTAGGCATAGGGCGCGAGCTCAATGTCGCAGTACGGCACGGAACGGGCATAGAGCGTATCGGCCGGCGGTTCGGTGTCGTGAAAGACGCCCCGGGAAATGGCCTTGCGGTTGGTGGCATGTTGCAGGGCCTTGCGCACATTGATGTCCGCCAGCACGGGATTCTGGCCGTTGAGCACGATCTGGCGGGTGGAGGTGGGTTTGGAAAGGGCTATGTCGAACTCGTCGCTGTTCCGGTACTTGTTCAGGGCGTCGGCATCCAGCATGTTCTTGCCCCAGATCAGATCGATCTCGCCCTTTTCCAGAGCCAGAATGCGGGTCTGATTATCGGGAATGACCTTGACGACAATGCGCCTGATGCGGGGCTTTTCGCCCCAGTAGTTTTCGTTCGCCTCAAAGACGGCGTATTCGTCGGTGACGACCTTGACCAGCTTGTAGGGCCCTGTGCCGATAAAGGCGTTGACGCCGTCCTTGGTGGAGCCGTTCTTCATGGCCTTGGGAGATATCATGGCAAAGGGACGCGTCACGCCCAGTTCCGTCAGCATGGGATAGTAGGGCCGGGACATGAAAATGCGGAAGGTGTGCGCGTCGGGGGCGTCCACCTTTTCCAGCAGATGCATCATTTCCAGCCAGGTATGGCGGGCGCGGTTTTCGAGGATGGCGTCAAAGTTTGCCTTAATGGCATAGGCGTCGCACGGCGTGCCGTCGGTAAAGGTGACGCCCTTTCTGATTTTGAAAGTATAGACTTTGCCGTCGGGAGAGATTTCCCAGCTTTCCGCCAGGCAGGGCCTGTATCCGTCCGGGCCGATATCTACCAGCGTTTCATAAATCATTTCCTGCGCGTACATCTCGCCGGCATAGAGATGCGGGTTCAGGTCGCGCACATCCCGGTAATTGACAAAGCGCAGGGTGTCCGGCTCCTGTCCGGCGGCCTGTGCCTGCCCGGCCCAGAGGGGCAGAAGCGAGCTTCCCGCCATGCAGCAGGCCAGAAGCAGGGCGTGCAGCGGACGTTTTTTCCCGAGACGAGATGTTTTCATGATGCCTCCTCAATAATTGAATTTCAAATTCTATTTCTTAAGAGGGTAGCTTGCCATAGTCGCCGCAGAGAACAAAATAGTTTTTTTTCATAGGCTGCGATGCCGCAGCGGTATTGCCGGGCAGGCTTCGGCGCGGCGGTTCGCGGCCAGAAGTGAGTGGAAAAACCGCGCTTTTTCCGCGAAACGACAGGCCGTATGGTTTGAAATGCAAAGCATTTCAAACTGAAAATGCTCTAGCCTTGACCTGTGGGAAGTATTCGTCCCGCGCGGCGGTTACTATCAAAACAAAAGGGAGGCATGCCCGAAGGCATACCTCCCCTGCGGCGGCTATCTGCGCCGTTGTATCAACGTTCAAAATAGGTGTAGCCGCGCAGGCCGTCTTCAAAGGCCTGCAGGACGGAGAAACGCTCGCTGGCGGTGATGCGCCCGGAGCGCACGGCCTGTTCCGCCGTGGAGCGCAGGTCCTCGACGATGCGCCGGGGTTCGTATTCCACATAGCCCAGAATGTCACCGACGGAGTCGCCGCGTATTTCGCGGACATATTCAAAGGAGCCGTCGGCATCGGTGCGGATGGACACCACGTTGGTGTCGCCCAGCAGATTGTGCAAATCGCCGAGAGTCTCCTGATACGCGCCCACGAGGAAGACGCCGAGGTAATATTCCTCGCCTTCCCGCAGGGGATGCAGATCGAGCGTGGGCTTCATGCCCTGCGGATCGATGAACTGATCAATCCGGCCGTCGGAATCGCAGGTGATGTCCGAGATGATGCCCTGACGCGAGGGGAACTCGTGCAGACGGTGAATGGGCATGATGGGGAAGACCTGATCAATGGCCCAGGAGTCCGGCAGGGACTGAAATACGCTGAAATTCCCGTAATAAATGTCGGCAAGGCTGACGTCGATGTCCTGAAGATCGCGGGGAACGTTCTTGAGCTTGCGCTTTTCTTCCGCGATTTTCATGATGATGGCCCAGAAGAAACGCTCGGCCAGCGTCCGTTCCCGCAGGCTGACCCGCCCGGCCGAGAAGAGCTGACGCATTTCGTCCCGGTAATAGATGGCGTCGTTGTAGCATTCCTGCAGGTTGCGCAAGCTGATGGAGTTCAGCACTTCCCGCAGGTTCTGCACAGGCTCCGGGGTGCCTTCGGGCAGTTCTTCCGGCAGCTGCACCTCTTCCACGACGCTGACATCCAGAATGTTGAACAGCAGCACGGAATAATAGGCCACCGTGGCGCGTCCGGATTCCGTGATGATATGGGGGTGTTCCACATTCTCGGCATCCAGAATGCTCATGACGGCTTCGATGACGTCCGTGCAGTATTCGCTGACGGAATAGTTGCGGGAGGAAACGTAGTTGGTGTGCGTGCCGTCATAGTCCACGGCCAGCCCGCCGCCAAGATCAAGGTAGCCCATGGGCGCGCCTTCCTTGACCAGCCCGCAGTACAGCCGCGCCCCTTCCATGACGCCCTTGCGGATGTCGCGGATATTGGAAATCTGCGATCCCAGATGGTAGTGGAGCAGGCGGAAGCAGTCGAGCATGTCGTGGGCCTTGAGCGTGTCCACCACGTCCACAATCTGGGCCACGGAAAGCCCGAAGGTGGAGCGCTCGCCCCCGGAATCCGTCCAGTGCCCGCCCGCCTTGACGGCCAGCTTGGCGCGGGCTCCGATTTTGGGACGCACGCCGAGCGCCTTGCTGCGCTCCAGCACGATTTCCAGCTCGCTGGGCATTTCCAGCACAAAGAAGACATTGAAGCCCAGTCGCTGGGCCTGAAGACCGAGATCGACGAACTCCTCGTCCTTATAACCGTTGCAGATGAGGCAGGCTTCGGTATCGCGCATCATGGCCACGGCGGCAATGAGCTCGGCCTTGGAGCCGACTTCCAGACCGTGGTGATACTGCGCGCCGAACTGGGCGATCTTTTCCACGACCTGCTGCTGCTGGTTCACCTTGATGGGAAAGACGCCGCGATACTGGCCGCGGTAATTCAGCTCGGAAATGGCCTTGCGGAACGCTTTGTGCAAACTGGAAATCCGGGAATCAAGAATATTTTCCACCCGCAGAAGCACGGGCATGTCATAGCCGCGCTCCTGAAGCCCCGCGATGATTTCCGTAATGGCGATCTGAGGGCCTTCCGGGCCGTCGGGGCAGATGACGACATCGCCCTTGTCATTGACGTTGAAGTAGCCCGCACCCCAGTTGCGGATGCCGTAAAGCTCGATGGAGTCTTCCGTCCGCCATTGCTGCAAAGCGTGGTTTTTTGCCAATGTCTCCTCCTGATTCCGCCCGAGGCGGGATGTCTCTCTGCGGCCTGCCCGCGGGCGGGCAATACCCCGCCCCGGCAACTGCCCCCTATGTACGTTCTCGCGGCCCCAGCGTCAACAATAGAGCGTTTTGCCTTTGAAAAAGGCGGAACGCGGGGCTCGGCGCTTCCTGTTCCGGCGGAGCGGGCTTGACGGTCCGCCTTTCATATGTTTGTGGTAGGGAAAAGGCAGGTATGTCATGCAGGATCAGAAAGGTTGGGCCCGTCTTCTGGCGGGCATGCTGCTGGTGCTGAGTCTGGCGGCATGTTCCGACGACAGGAAGGGACAACGGCAGATAGAGGCTCCGCGCGTGCGCGTGGAGCAGGTCGTGCGCGAGGATGCCGGGCGCGTGCTTCAGGTCGTGGGCAACGTCAAGGCGTCCGCATCGGTGGGCGTGGTGTCGCGCGTTACGGGGGAGATCGTCAAAGTCCACTTTACCGAAGGACAGGACGTGGAAGAAGGGCAGACCCTGATCAGCCTCGACGACCGTCCCTTTGTGGCGCAGCTGCGGGAAAAGGAAGCGCTGCTGGCAAAATCCCGTGCCCAGCTGGTCAAGGCGCGCGACGATATGCGCCGCTATTCCGAGCTGGTCAAGAACGGCTACGTCAGCCGGGAGGCCTACGAGGCCACGGCCACCGAGGCGGCGGCCCTCAAGGGAACCGTGCAGTCCGATGCCGCGGCCGTGGACAGCGCGGCCCTTCAGGTAAGCTACTGCACGCTGACCGCGCCCATCGGCGGGCGCGTGGGCTCCCTTTCCGTGGACAAGGGCAATATGGTCAAGGAAAATGCGGAGACGCCTCTGCTGACCATCCATACCATAAGCCCCTGCTACGTGGTTTTTTCGGTTCCTGAGCACAATCTTTCCACCATCTTCGAGCGCCGGGCCGAGGGCCCCGTGGAAGTGACGGCCACCCCTCTGGGCGGCGATCCCGAAAAGGGCGAGCTGACGCTGGTGGAAAACGAGGTGGACACCCGCACGGGCACCATCCGGCTGCGCGCCACCTTTACCAATGAAAGCCGCCGCCTCTGGCCCGGGCAGTTCGTCAACGTGCGGCTGCCGCTCGGGACGGAAAAGAATGCGCTGGTTCTGCCGACGGTTGCCGTGCAGTCCGGCCGCGACGGCACCTATGTCTACCGTATCAGTCCGGACGGCAAGGCCGAGACGGTTCCCGTCAGAGTGCTGTTTGAATTTGACGGCCGCTGCGCCGTGGATGCGAAGCTGGAAGCCGGGGACAATATTGTTGTGGACGGTATGATCCGTCTTGCGCCCGGCGTGCCCGTAACCATTGTACAGTGACGGCGCGGGGCTTCCCTTTCTCCGCTTCATGCTTATATGAGAGGCGGACGGCGCAGGCGTCGTCCGCCTCTTTTGCGAATAAATAACCAAGGACGCGATATGAAAAAGGTTCTGTTGCTTGTGGGCGACTATGTGGAAGATTATGAAGCTATGGTCCCCTTCCAGATGCTGCAGCTGCTGGGCTATGAGGTGCATGCCGTCTGCCCCGGCAAGAAGCCGGGGGATGTGGTGCGCACGGCCATCCATGATTTTGAAGGCGACCAGACCTATTCCGAAAAGCGCGGTCACAACTTCGCCATCAACTACGACTTCGACAAGGTGAACGTGGCCGACTACGCGGGGCTGTGCGTCCCCGGCGGTCGCGCTCCCGAATATCTGCGTCTCAATGCCCGCGTGCTGGAGATCGTGCGCGAGTTTGACGCCGCCAGAAAGCCTATTGCCGCCATCTGCCACGGGCCCCAGCTGCTCGTGACGGCCGGCGTGCTCAAGGGCCATACCTGCACCTGCTATCCCGCCGTCCGCCCCGATATACTGGATGCGGGCGCCACCTGGGCCGACGCCAACGCGACCATGAGCAATGCCGTGGTGCATGAGCACCTCGTCACGGCTCCGGCCTGGCCCGCCCATCCCGAATGGATTGCGGCCTTTGCGAAACTGATGGGAACCGTCATTACGCATTAGGGGCTTATGAGCTTTGGGGGGAAGGGGGACCCCTCTGCTGGCGCGAGAGGGGTCCCCCTTCCCCCCAAGCCCCCCATCCCCTCCCCAGCGCGCTTTTATCTGGAGTATGTACGCTTCGGGGATGCAGCCGCTTTCCTCGTTACATCCGTCCCCCGGTGTCCTGGGAGAATAGCGGGCGCGGGGTCTCCTCGCATTCTGCGGAGCGAAAGAAGCATTTCCTGCTTTTTTGTCCTGCTTTTTTTTGCCGTGGGCGGACGGCAGACCAAAAGACCTCCCGAAAGTCTGTAATGGCTTTCGGGAGGTCTTTTGGTCAGAGCGTGTCAGGGGCAGGACTCATTATCAGATGTTGATTCCCCGGCATATTTTTCTATTCATTATGTGCGGGTTTTGGGGAAGATGGGGGAGTTTGGGGGGGAAGAAAGCCCTTTTTGCCGCAAGCAGCGACCCGACGGGCGGCCGCAGGCCGTGCCCGTCAGGCGACGCAGGAGCCTTACGGACATCGACAGCAGAGCAAAGGGGTTTCTTCCCCCTCAAGAAAGCCGTAATGAGTCCTGAGCTTAATAGTCCTCGTCCCGGGGTTCGGGCAGAACGGCGATGGCGTTGGTGATGACGCGGCGACGCCTGGGAGCGGCCGGCGCGTCCTTTTCCGCCTGACGCTGCATGCGGGGCTCGGGCAGCCCGTTGTACAGGGCCCAGAAGGCCGGATACAGGGCGGTGATGATGCCGGGATTGCCGAGCTTGAAGCCCGTGCGCGCGCCGTGGGCGCAGGCGGCCACGGCCAGCGCCAGAGCCCAGACGGGGGTGGGCGCGTTCCAGGGGTGACGCTCCACGCGGCGTTCTTCGCCGTCTTCGCCGTTTTCGGCGGCGGGGAAGTTGCGGGGGCGAACCTTGCCGTCCAGCGCGTCGAGCCCCAGATCCATAAGGAAGCCCTGCGCGTCGGCGCGCAGCTGGGAGTCCGTCAGCGCGGGCATGGCGGCGTCTCCTTCCCGGAGTGCGGCGGCCGCCGCCAGAGCAATGGGCAGGGGCAGCCAGTCGGCGGGGAAGCTGTCGTCAATGGCCGTCAGGGCCTGCCCGGGCAGGCTTGCCAGCGGGGCCTTTGCCGTACAGCTGACGGCATCCTCGCCGGTAGTGACGTCGGCGCCGCAGGCCCTGAGCAGCTCCAGTCCGGCTTTCGCGCCGGGATACTGGGGCCAGCGGCCGCGAAGGCGCACTTCGCCGCCGAGAGCCGGAGCGAGCGCCAGCAGGAAAAGGGCCAGCTCGGGTTCCATGGGCAGAAGGGGATGCTGCGGCAGATCAATGTCGGAAGGGGTGATTCGGAATGCGTCGCCGTCCTCTTCCAGCTGAGCGCCGATGCTGCGCAGTATCGGCAGCGTGCGGCTCCGCAGAATGTCCTTGTGGGGATGATCGGCAAGATCAATGCGCAGCGGCCGTTCATAGAAGGAACCCGCCAGCAGCAGAGCCTCGGCCAGCTCAATGGGCGCTTCGGCGGGGAAACGCAGGCTGTCGGGCAGAGCGCCGGAACATTCAATGCGAATGGGGAAGCCGTCGCTCTTGGGGACCACATGCACAAGGCGCGCACCGAGAGCGGGCATGAGACGGCGCAGCGGCGAGAAGTCACCGAGCTTGAGGCTGGTGTCGCCGGTAAATTTTGTGCGGGAGGGGCGGCCGAGGTAGTAGGCCAGGGCAAGATAGAAGTTCCAGGCGCTGTCGCCCGCATGCAGAACCTTGTCCGGGGCCGTCATGGGCGCGGCCGCGGCGGCGGTGACGCTGCCGTCCTCGCGGTTGAGCGCCGCGCCCATCTGATTGAAGAGCTTGACGCAGTCCACAATAGGATCGTTCATCAGGCAGGGGCCCAGATGCAGCTGACGCCCGGAAGCGGCGGCCAGAAAGAGCCATGCCCGGGTTGCGCGGCAGGCCAGAGGCGCTTCCATATCCAGCTTGACGGGAAGGGCCGGCGGGGCAAGGTTGAAGGCGGCGCGGCGTTCTTCCCCGTCCTCGGGACGGGGGAGAAAATCCACTTCCTGCATGAGAGAGAAAAAGCGGCTGGAGAGGCGGGCGTCGCGGCTGACGCGCGAGACGGCGGCTTCCCAGGCTTCGCGCAGCCCCTTTTCTTCTGAAGGATCAAGGAAACCTTTGGCGTTGTGCATCTTGCGCAGCAGGTTGTGGCGGCGCATCAGCAGACGCAGAATGTCTCGGTCAATATCGCTCACGACATCACGCAGCGGGCGTCGGGCTTTGGACTCGTGGAATTGGTCACTCATAAATTGTCAATCCTGCAAAGTGGTATGGGCGCACAGCGCCTGCAAGGCTGTTAGCCCGAAAATGGTCCGCTGGCAAGCCTTGGGCGGGGCTTTTCGGGGGCCGGGGCGGGCCGTGACCTTCCCTCAAAAGCGCAATGCGGAAAAAACTTTTTTTGCATGCTGTAAAAATGGTGTTTTTTTGATGTGTTATGATGAACTTCAAAAAAAGTAGCCAAGATTTTTATGGGGAGGGGGTTGACGCAAACACCTTGCGCTTGTTAATTAATACACAAGCCAAGCGCCGGACGGTTTGACACCCTCCCGCGCAGCGACTAAGCTATGACGGCACTCGGGCGGCCCGGTAGCTGCCCGGTCAAGGGTCATGTGACCCGCAAACACTTTAAGAGTCGGAGGATACGTTATGCCTACGTTTGTGGATCCGTCCAAATGCGACGGTTGCAAGGGTGGCGAAAAGACGGCCTGCATGTACATCTGCCCCAATGACCTCATGATTCTCGATCCTGAGGAAATGAAGGCGTACAACCAGGAACCGGATGCCTGCTGGGAATGCTATTCCTGCGTGAAGATCTGCCCCCAGGGCGCCATCACTGCCCGTCCTTATGCCGACTTCGCGCCCATGGGCGGCACCTGTATCCCCATGCGCTCCGCCGACTCCATCATGTGGACCGTCAAGTTCCGCAATGGCAGCGTGAAGCGCTTCAAATTCCCCATTCGCACCACGCCTGAAGGCTCCATCAAGCCCTTCGACGGCAAGCCCGAAGGTGCCAACCTGGATGACGAACTGCTGTTCACCGAATCTTCCCTGGCCGAACCCAAGGAAGTGCTGGGCAAGAAGTTCGAAGTGACCGAAGCCGACAAGGTCTTCTGCTCCAAGTAGGTCCCTTTCCCACAGTGCGAATGTAAGGAGAAATTCATCATGCCTATGATTCCCGTTAAGGAAGCGATGAAAGGCGTTGCCATTGCTGAACCCGAAGTGAAAGAACATGACGTTGACCTGCTGATCGTGGGCGGCGGCATGGGCGCTTGCGGTACGGCTTTCGAAGCCGTCCGCTGGGGCGACAAGCACGGCCTGAAAATCATGCTCTGCGACAAGGCTGCTCTGGAACGTTCCGGCGCCGTGGCTCAGGGCCTCTCCGCCATCAATACCTATCTTGGCAAGAACTCCGCCGACGACTACGTCCGCATGGTTCGTACGGACCTGATGGGCCTGGTGCGCGAAGACCTGATCTTCGACGTGGGCCGTCACGTGGACGACTCCGTGCATCTGTTTGAAGAGTGGGGCCTGCCCTGCTGGATCAAGGATGAAAACGGCCACAACATGAACGGCGCCGCCGCCAAGGCCGCCGGCAAATCCCTGCGCAACGGCGACGAGCCCGTCCGCTCCGGCCGCTGGCAGATCATGATCAACGGTGAATCCTACAAGTGCATCGTGGCCGAAGCCGCCAAGAATGCTCTGGGTGAAGACCGCATCATGGAGCGTATCTTCATCGTGAAGCTGCTGCTCGACAAGAACACCCCCAACC
>CAMBWG010000013.1 GCA_945871415.1 uncultured Desulfovibrio sp. | reverse complement strand
CAGATAAACGTCCCCCGGTAACGCGACCGGGGGAGAATTCCGGTTCCTGCCATACGCGCAGGAAGCAATGCAACAGCCCCGCACGGCATAACGCCTGCGGGGCTGTTGGTTATTATAAAAAACTCATTTTCTCCGGGGGCGGCGACCGACGAAACATAGAGTGTTTCACCTTTTTCAAATAAATAGAAATGTCGGACGTTCCTGTTCACTCTGAAAAAGCGCGCAGGGGAAGGGATGGGGGGCTTGAGGGAAGGGAAACACTCTCGCGCTGGCAGAGGGGGTTCCCTCCCCCCAAACAACTTACGAATCCTCGCAGCGTCATTCTCATACTGCAAAATTAACCGGCACGCGGACGCGCTGCCCTGCCTTATTGCGGAACAGCACAAAACCGTGCTCCAGTCCGAAGCAATACAGGCGCTGCGTCAGCAGCACATCATCCCGGCAATAGGCTTCGATTTTATCAAGGCGGCCTTCCTTCCACCATTGCAGCGCCTGCAGCCCGTCGGCGCTCTTGGGAGCATCCAGCGTAGCCTGTGCCACATTATCCAGTGAAACACGATAATGCAGAGTATCCTGTATGCGTCGCAGAAGATCCACATGCGGCAGCGTCGCAAGATTATAAGGAGCAAAGGGCTGGAGAACCGCACAATCAAAACGCAGGGAATTAAAGCCGACGATGACATCCGCCTCGTGCAGCAAAGAAAAGAAGTCAGATAATCTATCCTGTGTATAGCTGCTGCAGCTTTGGGTCAGGCTGTCATAAGCAACCAGAATGCTGACACCCATTTTTGACGCCAGATGCCAGCCGCCGACCTCCGCCGCGCTGCGACGTGTTTCTACGTCAAAGACAATATCCCGACCGAGACTTGCAGCAGCACTTTCTTTATCATGTTCCACGGGAAACACGGCCTGACTACCGTCGGTTACACGTTTCACGGGAAACACTGAATTTTCAGTTTTTTCTGTTGGCAGGAAAGTCACAGATGTACTTACTGTCGGACTGAATGACAACGTGGCGGCAAACGCTTTTCCTTCGCCGTCTTCGGCATCAGCCAGTACATCCTGTAACAGAGCAACGGCTCCGGCCTTACTGATGGGGCGATTCCCGGAACCGCACTTGGGAGAATGCACGCAGGATGGACAGCCGTCCTCACAAGGGCAGGAAAGAATCACGTCCCGGGTGACTGAGAGTAAATCCCTGGCCCGGGAAAAGGCCTCCCGCGCCAGCCCCGCCCCGCCGGGTAAGGCGTCATAAATAAAGACGCAGGCATGTCCCGCCTGCGGATGCAGCGGGGTGGAAATTCCGCCAAAATCATTCCGGTCCGCCATAACTTCCAGCGGCAGCATCCCGATAGCCGCATGTTCCACCGCATGGAGGCTGCCCATAAAATGAAGAAACTGTTCTTCCATGCGTTCCCGGCAGGAATCAGGGAAGACATACCAGAGCCCCTCAGTTTCAAAGACATGCGGCGGAACGTCCAGCGGTACAATGGTCAGGAGGCGATTACCTGATGTGGAACGCCGCTCGTAGCCTGTCACCCTGTCCGTAATACGCAGACGTCCGAAGCAGACGGCCGCGCGTCCCACAGCCTGCCGCGCCCGCTCCTCCAGGATCTCGGTAGTCTTGGATCCCCGCGTCCGGGTAAAATAGGACACCTTTGCCGGGCGCGCCTTTACACAGCCGCGTTCCGTATCAAGTTCCTCAATAACATAAGTGCGGCCTCTGTGCAGGTAGACCGCTCCCTGATGCGTTTCCCGCCAGGCCCGGAAGCTGTCAATGGAACCGATAACAGCCCCTTCCATATCCTCAATAACAAGACTCCGGCCTGCGCCCCGCAAATCCACATGACGTTGCGGACGCTTGCGGGAAGCGAGCCATTGCGTCTCATCCGCAGAACGCAGGAGATCGCCGTTGCGTTCCAAATCCTCCAGTACCTCGCGCACTGCGCGGCCTTGCAGCCAGGGTTCCCCCTCCCGCAGCGGCTGTTCCGCGGCGGCGCACTCCAGATGCCGCGCCAGAATGGCGGTATTATCCGGGTTGACGACGGCCAGTTCCGGCGGCCGGGAAAAGAAATCGTCCGGGTGTCGTAAAAAATATTGATCCAATGCATCATCTCCGGCCACAAGCACCACGGCGGATTCCCGCAGAGCCCGCCCCACGCGGCCGCCGCGCTGCAAGGTTGCCGTCACTGTTCCCGGGTAGCCAACCAGAATACAGACATCCAGCCCGCCAATGTCTATGCCCAGCTCCAGGGCGCTGGTGGAGATGACGGCCAGCAGATCCCCCGAAGCCATACGGGCTTCAATTTCGCGTCTCTCCTCAGGCAGAAAGCCTGCCCGATAAGCAGAAATCCGCCCCGCAAGAGGGCCTTCCACGGCGCCTGCCCACAGGCTCACCAGTTCAGTCATGCGCCGGGATCGGCAGTAGACAATGGTACGCAGACCGCGCGCCACGGCAGCCTTGAGCAAATCAATGGCCGCGCCGGCCGGACTTTGCGGCGGTTCGAGAAAGATATAATGCCGCGCCCCCTGCGGAGCCCCGGAACGATCCAGCACAACAGGCGCGCGGCCGTTCGTATCGCCGGCTCCGGGGAGCGGCAAACCGGACAGCGCCGCTGCCAGCTCCCCGGGGTTGCCTACGGTCGCCGTGCAGAAGATGAAGGTCGGATCGGCTCCGTAGCGGGCTGCCAACCGCGTCAGACGGCGGAATACCCCCGCCATGTGCGCGCCGAAAACGCCGCGATATACATGAGCTTCGTCAACGACAATATGAGAAAGGCCCGCCAGAAAGGGGGCCCATTGTTCATGATGCGGCAAAATACCAAGGTGGAGCATTTCGGGATTGCTGATCAGGACTGCGGGCGGCTGAAGCCGAATCTTGCGCCGGGCATAATCCGACGTATCGCCGTCATAAAGCGCAATGGACGGACGCGCCTCCTTCGGCCAGGCCTCCGTCAGGGACTGGAAGGCCGCCGCCTGATCCTGCGCCAGCGCTTTGAGGGGAAAGAGGTACAGCGCCCGGGCATCAGGATCGCGCAGAAAGTCCGCCAGGACGGGCAGGCTGTAGATCAGGCTCTTGCCGCTGGCCGTGGGCGTTGCCACAACAATGCTGCGGCCGCTTCGGACAAGATCCGTCGCCGCGGCCTGATGGCTGTAAAGGCTCCCGCTCCCCTTTTCAAGGCCGCGCCCGCGCAGCGCCTTTTCCACGGCCTGCGGCCACGGCAGACGGCACTGACCATACTCCGCCTCTCGCGCCGGCAGACAGCGATGATGCCGTACCTGTCCGCCCAGACGCTCCGAGGCCAGCAGCGCCCGCACATATTCCCCGACATCACCCTGTTGTAAGGCCACGTTGTCTCTCCTGTCGAAAACAGCCCACGCCGCCGGATTGTACAACCTGAAGCAGAATGCCGGGGAACAGGCTCCCTAGAGCATTTTCAGTTTGAAACGCTGGGCGTTTTACACCATTACGGCCTGTCGTTTCGCGGAAAAAAGGCGCCTTTTCCGCTCACTTCGAGCCGGGCGGCGCTGTGCCGCCGCCTCGCGTTTCACTTTTTTCAAAGTTGAAACGCTCTGAATGCTCTATTCACTCTCCAGCGACCGGATAACGCGTGCGGGATTACCCGCAGCCAGACAGTGCGGCGGTATATCCCGCGTCACCACACTGCCCGCGCCGATAATGGCCCCGCGACCGATATGCACACCCTTGAGTATCTGACAGTTCATGCCGATCCAGACGTAATCATCAATCTGCACGGGCCGATCACGTTCCGTGCCCGGGGCGGTCGCCCTGCTTTCCGGCGGCCACGGCGCATGGAAATCGGCATCCGCAATAACGCAATTGGGGCCCAGCAGCACCTGACGTCCGAGCGTCACGGAAGTGGAGCGTACCGCAATGGAGGTTCCCGACAATTCGCAGCCGGGCCCGATACTGATGACGGCCTGCGGGCCGAAGGTACGCAGACGCGTGGGCGCGGCCAGCGTGCAGGCCGTGGCGCGTCGCCAGGAAGAAATGATACTGACGCCGTCCCCGATCTCCATGCGGCTGCCGGGCCAGCGCAGCAGCCCTACGGGGCCGTGGGCGCGCACACCGCGCCCGAGACGCACGCCCAGCAATGCGGCCTTGCAGCGCAGACGCAACGTGCCCAGCACAACGCCCCAGAAACGCATATGCTGCAACGAAAGCCAGGAAATAACATTACCCGGCGTCAGTCCGTAGCGCAGGGCTTTCTGCAGAAGGCTCATGCCTGTGCCTCCTTCAGGGCCTCTCGGATGCGGCACACACCGCAGAGATCACCGGAGGACGTGGGATAGCCGCAGGATTCACAGGGAGCCAGCTCCAGCCCCTCCTCTTCTTCCCGACGGGCAAAGACAGGGCGGCCGCGCTTGAGAAAACCCTGATAGAAGTCCAGTTTACGGCCCGGCATGGCGGCTTCAAGGCGCTGCAGCAACCCCTTGAGCGTGGTGAAGCTCGCACCGGGACTGTAGGGGCAGGGGGCGTAATGATGCTCTATGCCCATGAGGAAAGCGTAATTGGCCGTTTCAAATTCCGTCAGACGCCAGAGAGGCTTGACCTTGCGGGCAAAGCCATCTTCGCCGTCCAGACGCGGCCCCTGATCCGACAGATAAGCCGTATCCCAGCGCAGGGTATTGCTGAAAAGACGGGCCGCCTCGTCATCCAGGTTATGCCCGGTTGCCAGAGCGTCAAAACCGCCGTCCAGCGCGGCCTTGTTGAAAAAGTGTCGCTTGATCTTGCCGCAGGCCGAGCATACAGGCCGCCGGAGACGCTCCTTTACATCGGGAATGGCCAGACCTTCGGCCGCCATTTCCTTTACCATGAGCTTCAACCCGTGCCGGGCGCAGAAGCGTTCCACCACGCCGCGCGCCGCCGGGGAAGACCCCGGAATGCCCAGATCAATATGCAGACCGGTCACGTTGTAGCCCTGTCGCGCCAGCTCCAGCATAAGCGCCAGAGAATCCTTGCCGCCGGACAGGGCCACAAGAATCTTTTCCTCACGGGTAAACAGCTTCTGGCTTTCTATGCCGCGTTCCACCTGGCGGGCAAAAAAATCCTTGTAGCACTCGGCACAAAAAGCCGCATTGTGGCTGCGCAGCGCCACCACGGCTGTTTCCTTACAAATTTTGCACTTCATGAAGGCTCGAAAAGGTTTCTGACCGCAACGGTCGTGTTCGGAGAGACAGACGGAGGGTGCGCAGATTTTTTGCGCCAACCGCTCCTGTCCTGCATACTGTCGGGGGCAATGACCGACGGGAAAAACGACGGAATCCTCACAACGCCGCATATTCCCGGACAAAGCGCGCCGGGGAAGGGATGGGGGGCTTGGGGGCAGAACTACAAGAACGCCTTTCCTTCGGAAAGGCTGGGCCCCTCTTGCGCCGGCGGCGACCGGATGGCGGCCGCGGGCCGTGCCCGTTGCGACGAAGGAAGCTACGGGCATCGACAGCAGAGATGAGGGCTTTCCCTTCTCCCAATAAAAAGAATCTCTAACTGTCGGCGGGGGGCGTGTCCTCCCCGCTCTTTTCTTTTGAAGGAGCGGCGGCCGGTTCGGGCTGCACGACCCAGCCGCGCCGCGTATACCAGCTTTCAAAGAACGCGCACAATTCCCGGGCCGCGTCGTCCGGCAGATGACGCAGGACGGCTTTCCGCCCGCGCAGCGCAAGCTCCCGGCGCAAGGAAGCGTCCTGCATGAGCGTAATCATGGCTTCGGCCAGAGCCTGCGGATTGCCTTCATCAAAGAACAGGACGGCGTCTTCGCACCCTCGCAACCGCTCCTCATGGAGCGGCCCGCGACTGACAATGGCGGGTAAACCGGCGGCCGGGCCTGCCCAGAGCGTCACCGGCGCTTCTTCCGGCGAGCTGCCGGGCACAAGAAAGGCATGCGCCTGTCCCAGAGCCGACGTCATGATGTCACAATCCTGATCGCTCAGCAGCGACAGGCGCGACGTAACGCCAAGAGCGCGCGCTTCTTCAAAGACTTCCACAAATCTGTCGCCGCCGCCGTAAAGGCGCACTTCCCAGGGCGGTAAATCCGTACGCTGCCACAGGGCGGCCATAGCCCGCGTCACCAGCGTCGCGCCGGAACGGGGCAGCAGACTTTCCCGCATGCAGAAAATAAAACGCTGTCCATCCTCGGCAGCGGCGGGCGTCACTTCCAGCAGATGCGCGCTTTCGCCGTCCACACAAGGCGGCAGCAGGCGCAGGCGGCGTTCCGACGGGCCCTGCGGCGTCGGAGCATCCACCTGATGCTCCGCAAGGCGATCCCGCACATGACCGGAACCGCAAAGAATGCAGTCCGCAGCGGCAAGGGTATGCAGCCAGCGCCCCTGGAGCAGGTTGCGCGAAGGGGGCGACATGAGAAAGGCATGCGCCAGCAGAGTTGTCCCCTTCGGGCGCAGACGGCGCACCGAGTTCCCAAGCGAGACGGACGCCTGCCCGAAGGTCTGAATCAGCAGCCCCCGCCAGTGACGACAATGCCAGCGCAGACGCAGAGCGGCCAGCGCCTCGGCTGAAAATCCTGTTCCAACCGCAAGATGCGGTATTTTCTGAGTACGCAGAGCATCTTCCAGCATACCGCCGCGCGAGCATACCACAAACGGCGCCATACGGCCGCCGTCGCGCATGACGCGCGCCACGGTCAGCACCATACGCGCTTCCATGCGGCGTTCCAGAGGACGTGCGCCCGTACTTTCCAGAGCCAGCAGCAGACAGCGCATCAGAAGGACGTCCCCTCGCGAAGCATGATGCGCAAAACATCTTCCCGCAGCTGAGAGGCCACGGGACCCGGCCTGCCGTCACCTACGGGCGCGCCGTCAAAAGATGTCAGGGAAAGACAGAGACTGGCGCTGGTAAAGATCAGCATTTCCCGCGCATGCGCAATGTCGTTGCGCGCAATGTCGCGACGCAGGACGGTCATGCCGCGAGCCTGCGCCGCCGCAAGAGCCGCCCGCATGGATGTTCCCGCAAGAATGCGCTCCGGCGGCGGGCAGACAAGCGCGCCTTCGGCATCGACAATGCCGACGCTGGCAATGGCGGCCTCGCACATGCGCCCCTGCTCGTCAAAGGCCACGGCCACATCCAGACCGCGTTCCGCCGCCTCCCGCGCCATAAGCACATTGGGCAGATAGTTGTTGCTCTTGATGCGCGCCAGATAGGGCTGCTTGGGAGGAATGGCGCTGGCAAAGGCGGAAAGCCCCTTTTCAAGGACTTCCGGCCGCGTGGGGCTGCTTTCCAGCGCAATGATATACAGGCTGGAAACCGGACACTCGGACGGCGCAATGCCGAAGCCTCCGGGACCGCGCCCCAGCAGCACGCGCAGACCGCAGTCATCCCGCCCGGCGGCGCGGGCCACATCCACAATCCGCGCCCGCATTTCCTCCCAGGAGCAGGGGGGCTCCAGACGCAGAGCCTCCGCGCCCTCGCGCAGACGCGCCAGATGATCGTCCAGAGCAAAGATGACGCGTTCCCGGCAGGCCAGACTTTCAAACAGACCGTCGCCGCGCAGACAGAGATGATCGTCCAGCGGGAGAAAAAGGAGACGCTGATCCGTGCAAATTCTGCCGACGCGGTGATCGTAGAAGGCCAGGGCGCCCGTGCGGGGACGGGGCGCATGCAGCAGCGCCGCCAGATACTCTTCGAACCCTACGGCTTCCATGAACGGCTCACCTCATACTGGAAAGGAAGAAAAGCCGGGCAGGGCCCGGCGGGGACGCACGCACGCAACGGCGAAATAGAGCGTTTTAGTTTTGAAAAAAGTAAAACGCTCAGCGGCGACGCAACGCCGCCCGGCCCGAAGTGCGTGGAAAAACCGCGTTTTTCCGCGAAACGACAGGCCGTAGGTTTGAAACGCACAGCGTTTCAAACTGAAAATACTCTAAAAGAAGCGGCACGGGTGCTCACGACAAGCCCCGTGCCGCAGAGTTCTTACATAAAGACGTTGCGATCCTTCACGCCCAGCAGATCACGACGAATCAGCTCTTCCGCAATCTGAACGGCATTGAGAGCCGCGCCCTTACGGATATTGTCGGCCACAATCCAGAGGTTCAGACCGTTTTCAATGCTTTCGTCCTCGCGGATGCGCCCCACAAAGGCGTCGTCGGTGCCGGCCGCATACAGGGGCATGGGGTACATCTTTTCCCGGGGATTGTCGAAAACCTTCACGCCGGGAGCCTGCGACAGCAGCACGCGGCATTCCTTGGCGGTCATCTTCCGTTCGGTTTCCACGTTCACCGATTCGGCATGCCCGTAGAAAACAGGCACGCGGGCGCAGGTGGCCGTCACGCGCACACTGTCGTCGCCAAGAATCTTCTTGGTTTCGTTGACCATCTTCATTTCTTCCTTGGTGTAGTCGTTTTCAAGGAAGACATCGATATGAGGCAGGATGTTGAAGGCGATCTGATAAGGATAGGTTTTGCATTCCGGATCGCGCAGATTGAAGACGTCGCGGGTCTGGCGTTCCAGTTCCTCAATGCCCTTCTGCCCGGTGCCGGAAACGGCCTGATAGGTGGAAACCACAATGCGCCTGATGCCCACGGCATCATAAATGGGCTTGAGAGCCACGATCATCTGGATGGTGGAGCAGTTGGGATTGGCAATGATGCCGTTGTGTTCCGCCAGAGCCTGCGGATTGACTTCAGGAACGACCAGCGGGCAGCGCTCGTCCATGCGCCAGGCCGCGGAATTGTCCACCACCACACAGCCGGCATGGGCCGCATGCGGAGCAAACTGCAGCGAAGTGCTGCCTCCGGCGGAAAAAATGGCAATATCGATGCCGTCAAAAACATCTTCTTTCAGTTCCTGCACCACAAGTTCGCCGTCGCCATACGGCACCTTGCTGCCGGCGGAGCGGGCGGACGCAAAGGCCCGCACTTCCGTGGCCGGGAAATTGCGTTCGTGCAGGGTCTTCAACATTTCGCGGCCCACGGCCCCGGTGGCGCCCACGACGGCGACGGTCAACGATTTGCTCATCTTAGTTTCTCCTGAATCTTTGCGCGCCGGGCTATGCCGACGGAAACATCGTCCATTCTGCGCCCTGCCGGCATGGCGCGGCAAGCAACTATATCCGGGCTTTTTCCAAAAGGGAAGGCGCAAAAATAGGGAACAGCGGGCATATGCTGTTGACCCACGGGGAAAGTGTCTTTATACCTCTGTATTATGTCTACGCCTCCCTCTTCATCGCTGTTGACGGTTCTGGATCTTGTGCCGTTCGGGCAGACCGGCGGCGAATCCCGCTATTTTGCCCTGCGCATCTCCAGACCCGACTGGGAAAACTGGCGTCCCGGCCAGTTTGTCATGCTGCGTCCCCTGTCCTTCGGGCTGGAAATGCCCTGGGCCCGCCCCTTCGGCATCTGTCACATGACGACCCGCCACATGATCTGCTTCTTTCAGGTCGTGGGGCGCGGCACCCGCCGCATGGCCGAACTCAAGGCCGGTGACAAGATCCGCGTCTGGGGACCGCTGGGCAACGGCTTTGCGGTGGAACCGGAAACGCCCACGCTCCTGCTGGCGGGCGGCATGGGCATTGTTCCCTTTGTGGGCTATGTGGCGCGCCATCCCAATCCCTGGAATGTTTCCATGCTCTTCGGGCACCGCGACCCCCTGAGCTGCTATCCCGTGGACAGCATCAACGAGCACGTGACGCTGGACACCCTGCAGGAAACCGTTCCCGGAGATCTGGACAATTTTATCTATACCCTGCAGGAACGCATCCGCGAATACGCGGAACAGAAAGGACTGGTTCTGGCCTGCGGCCCCCTGCCCTTCCTGAAAACCGTGCGTTCTTTTGCGCTGCAATACGGCGCGCGCACCCAGCTCTCGCTGGAAAACCGCATGGCCTGCGGCGTAGGGGCCTGCCTTGGCTGCGTGACCCGCACCACGAAGGAATGGCCCGTCAGTGAAAAGCGCGAAGGTCTGGTGCAGGTCTGCAATCACGGCCCCGTCTTCTGGGCCGAGCAGATTGAACTCTAGAGCATTTGCAGTTTGAAACGCGTTGCGTTTCAAACCATACGGCCTGTCGCTTCGCGGAAAAGGCGCTTTTTTTCCGCTCTCTTCGGGCCGGGCGGCGCTGTCCGCCGCCCTGCGTTCCGCCTTTTAACGGCAAAACGCTCAGGGCCGGACGCTTTCCGCCCCAGAAAAGGCCGCGCTTTTGCAATTCTTCCGGCCGCAGCGGCTCGCAGCTTCCGGCGCGGATACAGATGCGCCGCGCAGAACAGAAAATGCCGGGCGAAACGCCGTTGCGTACCGCCCTTTTATCCGCAATGCCCGACGCGCCTGCATGGTGCGCCATATACTTTTTTCAGGAAACGTCATGAACTCTTCGATGGATTTGTCGGTTGTGCTTACCGGGCCGCATCATACCCTGCGCCTCAAAAATCCCGTCATGACAGCGTCAGGCACCTTCGGTTACGGTGCGGAATTTGCGCCCTACGGCGATCTGACCCAGCTCGGCGGCATTGTCGTCAAGGGACTTTCTCTGCAGCCCCGCGAAGGCAATCCCTGCCCCCGCATTGCGGAAACAACCGGCGGCATGCTCAATGCCGTAGGCCTGCAAAATGACGGTGTGGAAACCTTCTGCAAACGCAAGCTGCCGCACCTGCCCTGGCGCGAACTGCCCGTGGTGGCGAATCTCTATGCCACCTCGCCCGAGGAATTCGGCGATCTGGCCGCGCGTCTGGATGAAGAGGAAGGCATTGCCGCGCTGGAAGTCAATGTTTCCTGCCCCAACGTGAAGGAAGGCGGCATCCTTTTCGGGCAGGACCCCGATCTTGCCGCCGCCGTCACCCGCGCCGTTCGCGACAAGGCGCCCCACAAGCCCGTCATCGTCAAGCTCTCCCCCAATGTCACGGATATCACCCGCATGGCAAAGGCCGTGGAAGCCGCGGGGGCGGACATTATTTCCTGCATCAACACGCTTTCGGGCATGGCCGTCGACGTGGCGACCCGCCGCCCGCGACTGGCCAACGTCATCGGCGGCCTGTCCGGGCCGGCCATCAAGCCCGTGGCACTGCGCTGCGTCTGGCAGACGGCACGGGCCGTCTCCATTCCGGTCATCGGCATCGGCGGCATCGTCTGCGCCGAGGACGTGCTGGAGTTCATTCTTGTCGGCGCGCATGCCGTGCAGATCGGAACCGGCAACTTCCTGAGTCCTGACTGCGCTTTTACCATCGTCAGCGAACTTCCCGCCGCCTGCGCCCGTCTCGGCGTCTCCAGCCTGGAGGAACTGCGCGGCGCCCTGCGTCTGAAGGACTAGATTGCCCATGGACGACAGACGGAATGTCGCGCCCGTTACCGCGGACAACGCATTGCGCATTGTTGCGGTTCACGACGCAGCTTCGCTGGATAGTTTTGTGGCCCTGCCCTGGGCCATCCATGCCCGCCATCCCCTCTGGGTTCCCCCGCTGCGTTCCCAGGACAAGGCGCTGCTCACGCCCGGAAAGCATCCCTTCTGGAACGCCGCCCGGCGCGAGCTTTTTCTTGTCATGCGCGGCAGCGAGATTGCGGGCCGCATTGCGGCCATTGTGGACGACAACCACAATGCCTATGCCCGCGAGCGCTGCGGTGTTTTCGGTTTCTTTGAATGCCGCAACGATCGCCCCGCGGCGCATGCGCTCTTTGGCGCGGCCCGCGACTGGCTGGCAGGACAGGGCATGGACTTCATGCGCGGCCCCATCAATCCTTCCACGAACTACACCTGCGGCATGCTGGTGGACGGCTTCGACTGCCCTCCGGCCATCATGATGCCCTGGAATCCCCCTTACTATGCGGAACTGGCGGAAAGCTGGCATTTGCGCAAGGAGCAGGACCTTTTCGCCTACCTTATTGAGAGGGAACGCCTCAATCTCCCGCAATGGCTGCGCGATGAAGTGGCCCGCATCAAAGCCGAGGGACGTTTTACCCGCCGCATCTCCAGCCGGGCGACGCTGGCTGAAGATATCCGCATCATGCTTGATCTGTACCGCGAATCATGGGCCCAGAACTGGGGCTTCACGCCCCTGTCTCCGGCAGAGGCCGACGAGCTGGTCAGCGAGCTGAAAACCTATCTGCAACCGGATTTCTTTGTCCTCTTTTTCCATCGGGGTATCCCGGCGGCCGGTATGGTGGCCCTGCCCGACTTTAATCCGCTGCTCAAGCGTCTCAACGGCCGCATCGGTATTACCGCCCCCTGGCATTTCTGGAAGGCCCGCAAAGAAATGCGCGGGAGCTATCGCATCATTCTTTTCGGCATCAGACCGGAGTTCCGCCTTATGGGCCTGCCTCTGCTCCTGCTGGACTATATGCTGGAGCAGGCAGCCGCGCACCCCGACTTCAAGAGCGTCGAGGGCTCCTGGGTGCTGGAAGACAACACCGCCATTGACGACCTGATCGAAGACTTCTCGGGTCGTATTACCAAGCGCTACCGCCTCTATCGCCGCGATATTACGGGACAAGCCTAGCGCAAAACAAGGAGTGGCCCATGGCGACGGCGACTTTTCTTCCCAACGAGTTTCTGGATACTCTCACAACCCGCATGGCTCATCTCCGCGACGCCTCCATTCTCGTCACCGGCGGCACGGGCTTTGTCGGGCGCCATCTGGTCCCCCTGCTGTTGCGGGCAGGCGCTCATGTGAGCTGCTTTGTGCGCCCCAATTCCGATACCAGCCGCCTCCCCGAGCAGGTAACGCTCATTCGCGGCGACATCATGAGCAGCAACGGACTGGCGCAGGCCATGAGCGACCGCGACATTGTCATTCACATGGCCGCGGTTCTGTTCAGCGGCGACTGGCGGGACTATCTGCGCGGCAATGCCGGGGCGGCCGAATCCATAGCCGGAGCCTGGCGGCTTCTGGACAAGGCCCATCACGCTCCCAAAAGGCTGATTTTCGTTTCCAGCCTTTCCGCTTCCGGTCCCAGCGCCCTGGCTCCCGGCAAGACCGACGTCGATGCCGAAGACGGTCTGGATCGTCCTGTTTCAGCCTATGGCTGGTCGAAGCTCTTTGCCGAGCATATTCTTTACCGCGCCGCCGGTGAACGTCTTGTGGTGCTGCGGCCTCCCATCATCTACGGCAGCGGCGACCGCGGCCTGCTCCCTCTCTTCAAGAGCATTTCCCGGGGATTTGCGGTTCTGCCCGGTCGCAACCGCGCCTTTCCCGTGTCCGCCGTTCATGTGGTGGACGCGGCGCAGGCCATCATGCTCTGCTGCCGTCCCGACGCCGGGGGCTGGTACCATCTCAGCGACGGTCATGTGTATTCCATCGAACAGTTCTGCCGCGCCATGGGCAAGGCGCTGGGGCGCAGCGGCGACAATCTGCGCGTCATCAACGTACCCCTCTGGATGGCCGGACTCAGCGCGCGAATGTGCAGCGCGAGCGCGCGCCTGATGCGCGCCCTTTCCGGCTGTTGCGGCAAGCGGTATATGACTGTTCCCAGATGGAATGATGATAAGTTCCGCGAAGCCCGCGAGGACGGCTGGCTGTGCGACGACAGCCGCATCAAGGGAGAGCTGGAGTTCTTCCCGGTGGTCAACGAGCTGTCCGTCGGCATGGAAGAGGCCGTCAAGGGCTATCGCGCCGAGGGTCTTTTATGAAAATAACGATTCAGGAGCTCTCCAAATCGTTTGGAGGGCACGATATCTTCAACAATTTTTCCCTGGAAGTCGATTCCGGCGTCCGGCTCTGCGTCTGCGGCCCCAACGGCACGGGTAAATCCACGCTCCTGCGCCTGCTGGCCGGTGTGGACGCTCCGGACGGCGGGCGCGTCATACTGCCGCGCGGCTGCCGCCTGGGCTATGTGGAACAGGAGCTTTCCGAAGAAGCCCTGGAGACGCCGCTGCTGACCTATGTGCTGGACGTGCTGCACGACTGGAGCGATTTCTGGGCACAGTGGGAGGAGGCAGCCTCCTCCGGCAACCAGGCCCGTCTCGAACAGCTCATGCAGCGCCAGACGGAACTGGAAAGCTCCTACGGCTACAACCCGGAACATCGGGCCAAGGCTGTTCTTTCCGGCCTGGGATTCTCAGAAGAAAAATGGTACCGCAAGCTCGGACAGCTCTCCGGCGGCTGGCGCGAACGCGCCAAGCTGGCCCGCGTCCTCACGGCCGGAGCCGACGTGCTGCTGCTTGACGAACCCACCAACCACCTTGACGTCGAAGCCGTGGAATGGCTGGAATCCTTCCTGCTCGACTTCAAGGGCGCTCTGGTCTTTGTGGCCCATGACCGCGTGTTTATGGATACCGTGGGTACGCACGTGCTCTATCTCGGCCTGTCGCGCCCGGTCTTCCGCAAGGCCACCTACAGCCAGTTCCTCGAGTTGCAGGAAGAGTACAATGCGCAACGCGAACGGGAAGCCAAAGCCCTTCAGGACGAATTGAACCGCAAGATGGCCTTTGTGGAACGCTTTCGCGCCAAGGCCACCAAGGCCCGTCAGGCCGGTTCCCGCCAGAAGATGGCAAAAAAACTGGAAAAAGAGCTGGAAGATTACCGGCCGGAGCCGAAGCGCAAGGAACTCAACTTCACCTGGCCCGAAGCCCCGCATTCCGAAAAGGTCGTGCTGGCCGCCGCGGATCTGGCCTTTCACTTTCCTGACGGCAAGACCATGTGGCCGCCGCTTACCTTCACGCTCTATCGCGGGCAGCGCGTGGCTCTGGTCGGGCACAACGGTTGCGGTAAGTCGACCCTGCTCAAGCTGCTTGCGGGCACGCTGGAACGCTGCGGCGGCAATATCGTGGGCGGTTCACAGGTCCGCATGGGTTACTATACCCAGCATCAGATGGACACCCTGCGGGCGGATACCACCGTTCTTGGAGAAATCCGCCGTCTTTCCGATCCCCGCACCACCGAAGAAGAGCTGATGAGCGTCCTCGGGCTCTTTCTCCTTGGTCAGGAATATTTTGATCGTCAGGTATCCAAACTTTCCGGCGGCGAAAAGGCCCGTCTCGTTCTGGCCAGCCTCTTTCTCAAGCGATGCAATTTTCTGCTGCTGGACGAACCAACCAACCATCTTGATCTTGAAAGCCGCGAAGCTCTTGCCGCGGCACTGGAAAAATTCGACGGCACCCTGCTCATGGTGGCCCACGACCGCTGGCTGCTCTCTCAGG
>CAMBWG010000012.1 GCA_945871415.1 uncultured Desulfovibrio sp. | reverse complement strand
AAAAATGAAGGAAGATGGGGTGTTCTTTGTGTCAACTTTCGTTTGACAATTTGCCGGGAAAACATGCCGCCCCATCATGCCGCGGGGGATGCCCGGTGAACATCAGATTTTCGTTGCTGCGCCATCTTTCCCGCGTGGGAGTTCTCGCCCTTTTCTGTGCGCTGCCGTGGCTGAATGCCGCGGGGCTGCACGGCATCAGCGGTTCCCTTTTTGCTCTGGATATTTTCGGCTGGCCCTTCGGGGACCCGGCGGCGCTGTTGCAGACGCTGGCAGGCGGGGCGACGCCGTCGGTCAGGCTCCTCTGGGGCGTCGGCAGCTCGCTTGTGCTGGCCTTTTTTCTGGGAAGAGTCTTTTGCGGCTGGATCTGTCCCTATGGTCTGTTTTCCGAAGCCGTTATGGCGCTGGGCGGAAAAGCGACGCGCAGAGGAGCCGTTACCGGCCGTCATGAGCTTGTCAGCCGGACGGCTGTGCTGGCCTTCGGGATCGGACTGGCTCTTTGCGGGTATCCTGCCCTGACGGCGCTGTCCTTTCCGGGGACGCTGTCTCTGGCGCCTCTGATGGCGGCTCTTGAGGGTCCCGGCAGATTGCTTTTCGATCTCCTTGTTTTCCCCGGGACTGTGCTGCTGCTTGAATTTCTGTCCGGCGAACGCCTCTGGTGTCGTTTCTGTTGTCCGCAGGGGCTGCTGCTCGGGGCCGCCGCCTGGCTGGGTGCCCGGTGCGGGCGGCTGGGCTTGAGCTGGGCGCTGCCGGTGCGCTGGCAGGCCGGGCGTTGTTCCTGCAAGGCGGAACAGCCGTGCGGAGCTGCCTGTACGCTTCGGGTTCAGCCGCGCCGCAGGGGCGGTCCGGATCCCCTGCGCTGTTCCCGCTGCGGCGACTGCATTCAGACCTGTGCCGACAAGGGGAGGGCTCTGACCTGGATGCGCTGACGGCAGCCGGCGCGGACGCATATGCCCGAGCTGATCCGCAGCGGGGCCTTGCGCGGAAAATCCAAAAAGGCTATACGTCCTAGGGTCGGTTCTTATGGGAAACCTGCCGTGAACAGCCTCTCCGGCAAAGCGGCGTACAGAACCGGGAACCGTGCCTGCCGGGGCGGGGGAACCTGTCCTGAGCAAAGATTTCACGCCAGAAGAGTGTAAGAGTCATGAGCAATCTGATGACCATCAAGGGGTATGTGACGCCCGTTCCCCGGGCAGCCGATCCACGTCAGGCCCGTGTGGCGGTGCGCCAGCAGGATGATGAAGAATACCGTATCGTGCCGCGCGGCGCGGGCGTCGATCTCGACGACGAGGTCAGCGTGCCCGTTGAAGTGACGGGTATTGTGGATGAACTGGACGGGGTGCGTTACTTGATGGTGCGCGGCTATAAGGTTCTGGAAGACGATACCTGGCTCGACTGATTTCCTGCTTTTATCCCTGATTCCCGACGCAAGTTTTCCCGTTCGGATGTGGAACGGGAGTCATTGCCTGTCGCCTTCGTCAGGGGCTTGCCGGAGCTTTCCGCCTCGCGCTGTTTCGTGCGTACGGCCGGAAGCTGCCGGATACATATTTTTCGCTCGCAGCGCCGCGTGTTTCGCGGCGCTTTTCTGTTTGTCCTCAGGACGGGTTCGTTGACAGCCCGTCCTTTTTTATTACGTAAGGACGCTTCCCTGTATGCCTTTTGTAATTCCGGGGGACGGCGATGTAAGGAAAGCAACAGGGGAGCCGCAACGCCCGGTCCTCCTGAATAAAGCGCGCTGGGGAAAGAATGGGGGGCTTGGGGGAAGGGAAGCACCTCTTGCGCCGGCAGAGGGGTTTCCCTTCCCCCCCAAAAAAATAAATCAGTAAACCCTGCGCTTACAGCAGCGAAAGCGACTGCTGCTCCCGCCGGGTATGGGGCTTAAGCGTTGTGACGCGGCAGCAGTCCTGCACCAGCGGCAGGAAGGAGGAGGGCGGCAGACGCAGCTCCTTGCCGTAGAGACGGCGATGCGCGCAATGGCTGGCGAAGATCGCGCAGGCGGCGCGCGTCAGGCCGACATAGAGCAGACGGCGTTCTTCTTCAAGCGGGGCTTCGGCGCCATCCTCCGCGTGCATTCCCAGTGCGGCACGGCGGAGGGGCAGCAGCCCTTCTTCCAGACCGGGGAGAAAGACGGCTTTGAACTCCAGTCCCTTGGAGGCGTGCAGCGTCATGAGCTGCACATGCTCGGCCTTGCTGCGGACAAGATCGCGTTCCTGCAAGAGCGCAATGCGCTCCAGAAGCGCGGGCCAGCTTCCGCAATCTTCGCGGAGGCGGAGCAGCTCCTGCCACGGCCCGCCGGAAAGAAGCGCGGGATCAATGCCCGCGTGTGCGGCAAGCCAGTCCGTAAGGGCCGCAGGGGACGGCAGGCTGCCGTTGCAGCGGGGAAGCGGCGGGAGGTGGAGCACTTCTTCTTCCGTCGTGTCAGCCTGTGACAGGCCGCAGAGAGTCCGTAGAACGGCGGCACAGAGCGGATCCTGCCAGAAGGGGGCGCTTTCCGGGGCGGCGCAGGGGATACCGGCATGTTCCAGCGCGGCGCGGATAGGCGGAATCTGTGCGCGAAGGCGAACCAGTACGGCAATATCGCCCGGCGAAAGCGTGCCGTCCAGTTCTGTCTGTTGGGCGGCGTCAAGCAGACTGTGGGACGTTGCGCCGAGCAGAGCAACCGTACGGCGGGCTATCCAGCGGGCTTCGGCCTGTTCATCCGAAGCTGCAAAGAGGTGAAGGAACGCTGTCTGCGGTTGTGCGGCGGTAAGAGAACCGCAATGGCCGTGCCCCTGAAGCAGGCGTTGCGCCATGTCGAGAACCGCCTGACTTGCCCGGTAACTGATACCGAGACGCAGCACCTGCAACGAGGGCCAGCAGCGCTGGAAGACACTTTCACTCTGTCCTCCCGCGCCGCGGAAACCGTAGATTGCCTGATCCGGATCGCCGATGCCGAAGAAACCGCTGCCGTCGGGCGGCAGCAGGGCCCGGATCAGCGCAAGCTGTATGGGGGAAAGGTCCTGCGCTTCGTCCACAAGCACCTGCGTCGGCACAGTGCCGGGCGCTGCGGCGGCGGCTTCCCGCAGGCGGGGCGGCAGCCATGAGGCGGCGGCTTCCGCTTCCCCGATCGTGTGCGGGCCGGAGCGGTGCAGCAGAAGCCAGCCGGGCAAGTCCGCGTAATCCACTCGCAGATGCTCCCCCTGCTGCTTGCGGTCACAATAGCGGCGGGCTGCTTCCGCAGCCTCGGGAGGCAGCTCCTCCAGGGCGCGGCCCTGTTCGCGCGCAAGTTGCAGGCTTTCCCAGAGGCGGCGGCGCTCCGCGGCGGGGAGAGTCGCATTGGCGGCATTGAAGAGCGCGCGGGCCGGGGCTTCGGGAAGCAGAACGCATTCCGGCAGCGCCTTGTGAAGCAGACTCCAGGCATAGCCGTGGAGGGTGTCGCAACGGGGCAGCGTCCCTTCCGTCTGAGCCGCAAGACGTTCGCGCATTTCCGCAGCGGCGCGGCGGGTAAAGGTCAGCGCCAGCAGAGATTCCGGCGGCAGCCCCTGTGAGAGCAGCCGTTGCAGACGTCCCACAAGAACGCGGGTTTTGCCCGCGCCGGGACCCGCCAGCACAAGCACGGGCTGCGGTCCCGCCTCTAAGGCTGTCTGCTGATCCGCCGAGAAGGCAAAGACGGCGGGAGCCGTAACCGTCGCTGGAGCTGCGGCGGGCTGTACCGGGGCCCTGCGGCGGGTGACGGTGACGGGTGTTGCGGCTTTGCGGGGTGAGAGGAGAGAGGCGCGTCTGGCTGAGCCGCCCAGCCCGGCCTGCTCTTCGGGGCTGAAGACGCGCACGACGCCGTATTCGCCGTCATAGCCGCCCTGTCGTATGACATCGCCGCGACGCATGCGGGCGACGGCTTCGCCGAGAGGCTCCCAGTGCGCCCGGATGCGATCTTCGGGCATGCGGCAGAGGATGTCGAGATCCGGACCCAGATTGCGGAGCAGTTCGGCATAACGTTGCTGTACCTTGCGGGAGCCGCTGCCAACGCCAAGAATTTCTCCTATCAGCTCCGGCAGAGGAATCAGAGGACGGGCTTCCGGCTCGGCGGGGAGCGCGGGAGCCGCGTCGCGGTCAGCAAGCTCCCAGACGCGGTGAAGTACGCCAATGGTCAGCGGCTTGCCGCAGACCGGGCAGATATCGTTGAGCTTATGGGCCTCTTCAGGTTCGAGAACAACGCCGCAGGCACGATGTCCGTCAAGATGGTATTTTCCTTCTTCGGGATAGAACTCCATGGTCCCGAGGAAGCGGCAGTCCGGAGAGTCCGCAGGCGAACGTTGCGCCGCGGCGCGCAGTGCGGCAAACATGGAATGGTAGGTGACGCGACCGTCAAAGAGGTTGGCTTCTCGGCCAAGGTTGGCTCCGGAGTGGGCGTCGGAATTGGAAATAAGCGCGTAGCCGTCAAGGGCGCTGACAAGACGATTCATGGCTGGGTCTGAGGACAACCCTGTTTCCAGTGCAAAGATATGCGGGGACAGATCCCCGAAGCATTCCTCGATATGATCAAAGCCGGATTTGGAACCGAAGAGAGAAAACCAGGGCGTCCAGATATGGGCGGGAATCAGGATTGCATCCGGAGAAGTCTCCAGCACAATTTCCAGCAGATCATGGGAGTCGAGGCCAAGGATGGGACGGCCGTCGGAAGCGAGGTTGCCGATATGAGCCAGTCGTTGCGAAAGTTTATCCGCATCCTCCAGAGTGGGCACAAAAACAAGGTTGTGGACTTTGCGTGTTTTTCCACCACGCTTGTAGATTGAGCTGATTTCTGTTTGCAGACAAAAGAGTGGTTCCGAGTTTTTTGGTTGTGGTGTGTCTTGCATGAAATCCAACGTTTCATGTGGAACATTAAGTTTGTAAAAAACACTCTCTTCATCAAGTGTAAGCTGTTCGCGTAATTCTGTGCGCCATTGCGGGTGTGTGAAGTCTCCTGTTCCAAGGATATGGATGCCCTTGCATTGCGCCCATGCCGCCAGATGTCGAGGCGTGAGTTGCTTGCTGGTGGCACGGGAAAAGCGGGAATGAATATGCAGATCGGCGATAACGCTCATGACGGTCTCCCAAGAAAGGGACAAAATTGAAGAGCCTCCGGGGTCCAGCGCACATTTTCTTCCGCATTGGAGGGGTGCAGGTAGAGGGCTTCTTCTATGTGTAATTCGTGGGCGGCTCCCTTGCGGGCTTCCAGAAGAATTCGTCCCGCAGGCTGTCCCTTGCGGGGGTGCACCGGCAACAGACGTCGGATACCCAGGCGATGGCGGGCACAGGCTTCAAACAGTCTGGGCAGCATGCGGGCATCATAAATGCAACAGAAGTATCCCTTGTGTCGTGTCAGTGCGGCAGCGCTCAGACAGAAGGCGTCCAGTGTCGTGTCGGTGTCGCGTCGCGCCGTTTCCACAAGCGCACGGGAGGATGTCCGGCCTTCACGACGCATCCAGTAGGGTGGGTTCGCAAGAACCAGCGCCGCCCCCTGTTTCCCTGACGGCTGGTCGGCCAGCCAGTCCCGGCAGCGGCGCAGGCATTCACCGGCTGGCAGTGTGCCGCGCAGCACATGGAGTCTGCCCGCCAGGCCCAGCCGAAGAATATTTTCCTCCGCCGCCTGCGTCAGTTCCGGGTTGTGTTCCACTCCCAGCGCCGTAATATTTTCTTCCAGCAGAGCGACAGTCAGCAGTGCCGCGCCGACACCGCAGCCCAGCTCCAGAACCGGCGCACGTCCCGCCGGAGAAAGTCCATGCAGGCTGCGGGCCGCAAAGGCAGCCAGCAGCAGGGCGTCCATACCGAAACGGGCGCAACCTTCGGGTTGCAGAAGTCCCGCAGGAAAACGCTGTCGTGCGTCGCGGCTTTCCGTCAGGGCCTGTGAGTGCATGATAAGATCCTGAATGGGATGCCCCGGGGCATAAGCATATCTGGTGTGCCGGATGACAGGAAAATAAAAAAGGGAAAGGGGATGTGTCCCCTTTCCCCTGAAAACGCTGTTAGAGAAGCGCGCCTTCCCAGTTGAACAGGCTCTGGCGGCGTGTTTCGGGCAGATCCTGCGGCGTATGCTCCTCCAGATGCGCAAAGAAGCTGTAGCCCGCGGCGACAAGCTCCTGACGTTTGGATGTCAGATCCAGCGGCCAGCCCGGATACAACCAGATATTGCCGCCATAGGTGCGCGCCCAGAAGACTTCTCCCTTGGGGCTGACAAAGGGCTCGTTGGCCTTGACGCCCAGCAGACCGAAACGGCTGATGCCTACAGGCCAGAAGCCGGACAGCACCATGCCCAGGGGGAGGGGACTCTGGCGGGGCAGGGCAAGAATGTCCTCGGCGGCCAGTTCAGGGCTGATGAATGCGCCGGAGAAACCCATGCGCGCCAGCACGCCCAGAGCCGGAGCATTGGCTATATTGCAGAAAGGTCCGGCCAGCAGATCCAGCCCTTCGCCTTCTCTGCGGGATGTGTCCGCAGCGTCGGCAGTCATGCTTTCCAGCAGGGGAGCGGGAAAGAGATCGCGCTGCCAGGGAGCATTGCAGACAAAGTGCCGCGCGCCCTCCCGGCAGAGATGGGCGATGCGGCGGCGCAGTCCCTCCTCTTCCTCGGGCCAGACGACGGGCGGCAGCCACCAGCATATTCTGGGGGCGATGGTGCGGGAGATGTCCGCCGTGCGCGGAGACAGCCACAGAGCCATGAGCTGATTGCGGCTGCCGCGTGTTTCTCTGCCCTGCGGCAGCCCAGGGCGCACGACCATATCCGGCCGGGGACGAGCCTTGCCGCCCAGCGGCCGGGGCAGGCGGGGAGCCTCCTCGACCATGCGGGTTGGCCGGGCGGGCATGGCATCCAGCCGCGCCTGCCAGTGGCGGAGCAGCTGCATCAGTTCCGGTTCGCGCCGGTCGATAAGGAAGACCGGAGTTCCGGCCCTGGGTGTCTTGTGCTTCGGCAGACGCAGCTGCAGCGTCCCGGCCTTGGGCGTGCGGCGGGTGACGGGCAGAGTCGCATGCCAGCGCTCATCTTCGACGCCGATGCGCAGATAATCCTGCGGAAGCAGCTCGAAATGCGGCTTGATGATGACCTGTCCCTCGGGCGTGATTTTTATCTTGCCCGCCAGCAGACCGGAACTGGTCTGCCCCGAGGGATCCGTGGGAACAAGATTTTCCTTTTGCGGCAGGAAGCGAGCCCGGCTGCCCGGACGTCCCAGCGCCATTTGCAGAATGGCTTCCGCATCCTTGCGGGCGCGGGGATCCTGCGAATGATCACGCAGCATACGGTACGCCGTAACCACATGATAGACGTAATGCGGTCCTTTCTTGCGTCCCTCGATCTTCCAGGATGTCAGATGGGGCACGCTGCGCAGCGTCTTTGCCAGAACATCCAGCGAAAGATCCAGACAGGAGAAGAAACGCCCGTCGCGTCCCTTGCCGGTTTTTTGCGGACGCCGGTTGCGGTCCTGCGCCGGGCGGCCGTTGCGTCCGTCGCGCCCGTCGCGGTTGTCCCGTTCGTTGCGTTCCGCCTGGCGCTGCAGGGCCTGGGCCGCCGCGCCTCCCTGCCGGTAAACGCGGCGGCAGGGCTGCACGCAGCGTCCGCGCAAACCGCTCTTGCCGCCCATGTAGCTGGACCAGTAGCAGCGCCCCGAAACGCAATAGCACAATGCGCCGTGGACGAAACATTCCAGATCCAGCCCTTCGGGGCAGGCTTCGCCCATGAGACGGATTTCGTCGATGGACAGTTCGCGCGGCAGAATGACGCGGTCGGCTCCCAGGGCTCGGGCTGTCAGCAGACCCTGCGGATGGGTGATGTTGGCCAGCGTGGAAAGAAACAGCCCCCCTTCAAACCCGGCCTGCCGGGCAATATCCAGAAAGGAAAGGTCCTGCACAATGAGCCCGTCGGGGCTGACCTGACGGGCCAGGCGCGCAATCAGGCGATAGGCCGCGGCAGGCTCGCCCGGCTTTACCAGCGTGTTCATGGCCACATAGACACGGGCGTTTTCGGCATGGGCCAGATCCGTCAGACGGGACAGTTCCGCAAGGCCGAAGTTCTCGGCCTGCATGCGGGCCGAGAAATGTTTCAGGCCAAGGTAGATGGCGTCCGCTCCGGCGGCAAGCGCCGCCAGAAAGGAGGGCGCATCGCCGGCGGGCGCCAGGATTTCGGGAGTTACTTCCGCAGCGGCAGAGGCGGGAACAACAAGATCAGGCATAATTGTAGTATTCCTTGAACCACTTCACAAAATGGGCAATGCCTTCGGCCAGAGGCGTTACCGGAGCAAAGCCGGTCAGCGACGACAGCGCGTCTATGCTGGCCCATGTGGCTTCCACATCGCCCGGCTGCATGGGCAGCAGATCGCGCCTGGCCTTTTTGCCCAGAGCGTCTTCCAGTGTGGCGATAAAGTCGTTGAGTTGGACAGTCTGGTTGTTGCCGATATTGAAAATGCGCCAGGGGGCGGAGCTGGACGCCGGATCGGGCTGTTCGGCATTCCAGTCCGGAGTGCGCGCCGGAGGCAGGGGTAGCAGGCGAACCATGCCTTCCACGATATCGTCGATATAGGTGAAGTCCCGGCGCATGCGGCCCTCGTTGAAAACCTTGATGGGTTCGCCGCGCATGATGGCGTGGGCAAAAAGCTGCAGCGCCATGTCCGGCCGCCCCCACGGTCCGTAGACAGTAAAGAAGCGCAGCCCTGTGCAGGGAATATTGAACAGGTGGCTGTAGGAGTGCGCCATGAGCTCATTGCTCTTCTTGGAAGCCGCATAGAGGCTTACCGGATGATCCACGTTGTCATGTTCCGAAAAAGGCTGATGCGTGTTCAGCCCGTAAACGGACGAGGACGAGGCAAAGACCAGATGCTGCACTTCCGTCTGGCGGCATCCTTCCAGAATATTACCGAAGCCCACCAGATTCGAGGAAATATAGGAGGCGGGATTAATCAGGCTGTAGCGGACGCCTGCCTGCGCGGCCAGATTGACGACATGAGTGAAGCGCTCCCGCCGGAACAGTTCCGCCATGCCCGCGCTGTCGGCAAGATCCAGCTTTTCAAAGCGGAAATTCCGGCAGTCCGCCAGCTGGGCAAGACGGTCCTCTTTCAGACGGACATCGTAGTAATCATTGAGGTTGTCGATGCCCACGACCGTATGCCCGTCCGCTGTCAGGCGGCGGGAGAGATGGAAGCCGATAAAACCGGCAGCGCCGGTAACAAGCACATGCATAGCGTTCTCCTTCTGCGTCATGAACGGGGGGAGCGGACGGCGGAGCCTATGGCATGCCGACGCGCTGTCGTAAGAAGGTACGTCAGAAGCCGGGCGCGGGCAAGAGGACTTGTGAGGGGCGGGCAAGGCGGCTATTATGAGCATGTTCGTATCAACCTTTTGCGAGGGTAGCAGCTTGGATAAAAGTTCCCTGCCGTCCCACGGCATGCGTGCCGACGCGGGCTGGAGTTCTGCGCGTCCGGCGTCCCGTTTGTATCGTTCCGATCCTAAAAAGGACGCCATGTGGTATATGTTCATTGCGGTCGTTCTGCTGGAACTGGCCGTGGCTGTGGTGGCCATGCTTTGCGGCATCATGCGGGCCGAGCCCGCCGTTCCCGGCGGAACGCCGGTGGTGCAGTTCCCCTGGCTGGGCTGGATCGTCGGCGCGGTTGTTGCGCCCGTGGCTCTCTTTCTGCTGTTGCAGCTTTCCAGTCTGGTGCTGAGCAAGGCGCTGGACGGTTCGGTGGAGGCCGCGCCGGATGCCCCGGATGCCAATCTGGTGCCGCAGCGCGTCCGGCGCTTTTATGCCTGTGTCCGCCATGCGCCGGTAGTCGTGCTGCTGGTCTGCCTGCTGTTGCTGGGCGCGGCCATGATCTTCCTCGGAGATTTCTGGGAAGCCGTGCGCCTTGCGGGCGGCGCGCTGACACCCTATGTGCCGTGGTTCGTGGGCGGCGCCGCCGCTTTCCTTGCCGTGGGCTATCTGGGGCGTCTGTTTTTTGTTTTTCGTCATCGTCAAATGGAGCAGGAATACGCTTTCCGGAGGGAAGTCCTTGAAAAGACGGGCATTGTCCTCGTCAGTAAGAACAGCGTCCCGCTGGCGCCCTCCGGTCAGGGGCTTGAGGCCCTGCCCGGCGGCGGCTATCAGCTGACGGACTCCCCGGCTCTCCCGCCGGCCGCGCCGCCAGAAAATCCGGAAAGCCCGGCGGCTCCGGCTGACGATACCGAGGATGTGGTCGATGTGGACGACACGGACGTGCGTCCCGCGCCGCCCGTGAAGTAGGCCGCCTTCGGGGCTGTACTGAAAATGCTCCAGAGCGTTTCAACTCTGAAAAAGGTGAAACGCGAGGCGGCGGCACGGCGCCGCCGGCCCGAAGTGAGCGGAAAAACCGCGTTTTTTCCGCGAAACGACAGGTCGTATGGTTTGAAATGCGAAGCATTTCAAACTGAAAATGCTCTGGAGGTTGTCCCGGCTGTAAGGCCGGGGCAGCCTCTGTTTTTTTGAACTCCACAGAGACTTTTCTGATCTTTCCGGAGATTTCGCCCGTTCCACAAAAAAGCAGGCCGGATATGGTCATTACGTAAAAAAGAGGGAAGAGACCTCTGCGAGAGAGGTCTCTTCCCTTGTAGTTTTAGAGCGTTTTCAGTTTGAAATGCTTCGCGTCCCAATCCCTGCGGCGCGTTGTTTCGCGGAAAACGCGCTCTGGGGAAAGGGGGCTTGGGGGGAAGAATTACGGGGAGCCTTTCCTTCGTAAAGGCTGGCCCTCCCGCGCCGGCAGCGACCGAATGTCGGCCGCAGGCCGTGCCCGTTGCGACGTAAGCTTTTACGGGCTCTGGTGTAACACTCTCCGGCCGGAAGCCCTGTTTATTCCACCGTGACGCTCTTGGCCAGATTGCGGGGTTGATCGACATCCTTGCCGAGATAGTCGGCCGTCTCGTAGCTGAAGAGCTGGAGGGCCGGCAGCGCCATGAAGGAGGAGAAGGGCGAGGGCAGGGCGGGAATTTCCCAGAGATCGTCCACGTCCAGCGCGGCGCCGGGATTGGTCAGGGCAATGACTTTGCCCTGTCTGGCCTGCACTTCCACAATATTGGAGCGCACCTTGGGAAAGAGGCTGTCGTCGAGCGCCAGCGCAAAGGTGGGGAAGGAGGGGTCAATCAGCGCAATGGGGCCGTGCTTCATTTCCCCGGACGCATAACCCTCGGCATGAATATAGGAAAGCTCCTTGAGCTTAAGCGCTCCTTCCAGCGCCAGCGCATAGCACAGACCGCGCCCGAGATAGAAGAAGTTGCGGGCCTGCGCATAGCGGCGGGAAAGCTCGCGCGCCCGTTCGTGCATGGCGGGCAGCGCTGTTTCCAGCGCGGCGGGCAGCGCGTTGAACTGTCGGACATGAGCGGCAATTTCCTCAGCGGAAAGCCGTTGCTGCCGCTGGCCCCAGTACAGGGCAATGAGCGCCAGCGCCAGCATCTGGCTGCACATGGCCTTTGTGGAGGCCACGCTGATTTCCGGCCCCGCCTGCGTGTAGAAGACGGCCGAAGCTTCGCGGGCAATGCTGGAACCGACAACATTGCAGAGACCCAGCACGGGCACGCCCTGTTCCCGGGCAATGCGCAGGGCGGCGAGAGTATCCGCGGTTTCGCCGCTCTGACTGATGACAAGAACCATGTCGTTTTTGCCCAGCAGCAGATGATCTCGATAGCGGAATTCCGAGGCGATCTCCACCTGTGTGGGCACACCCGCCCAGGACTCCAGCAGATGACGGGCCCAGAGGCCCGAATGATAGGAGGTGCCGCAGGCAACAATATGCAGACGCTCGGGAACGGGGAGGGCATCCAGTTCCGCAAGGGCAATGCTATTGTCGTCAGGGGAGATGCGGCCGGTCAGGCCGTCGCGCAGCACGCGGGGCTGCTCGAAAATCTCCTTGAGCATGAAGTGACGGTAGCCGCCTTTCTGAGCCGCCTGCATGTCCCACTGAATGGTCTGGATTTCGCGCGAGACCGGAGCCAGATCCGCAAGGCGCATGATTTCGTGGCTTGTCGCTGTTGCACGAACAATTTCTCCGTCTTCAAGAAAGAGCACCTTGCGGGTGTAGGGCAGGAAAGCGGGAATGTCCGAAGCAATGAAGTTTTCGCCGGTACCGACACCGAAAATAAGCGGAGCGGACATGCGCGCGGCATAGAGCGTATTGGGCTCGTCCCTGCTCATGAGGCAGACGGCATAAGCGCCGTGCGCCTGCCGCAGGGCCGCGGCAAAGGCCTGAAGGAGGTCCGGAGCGGTTTTCCGGCATTCCTCAATCAGATTGACGAGAACTTCGGTATCCGTTTCGGAGTGAAAGACATAGCCTTTGCTCAGCAGCTTATCTTTGATTTGCTGATAGTTTTCGATAATGCCGTTATGAACAATGGCAATAGTGCCGCTGTTGGAGGCATGAGGGTGGGAGTTGCGTTCGGCAGGGACGCCGTGCGTTGCCCAGCGGGTATGGCCCATGGCCGTGGTCGCCATGGTGACGGGGCTCAGAGCCAGCTTTTCTTCCAGCGCGGACAGTTTGCCCAGGGCCCGCGTGATATGCAGTTCGTTGCGCTGCACATAGGCTACGCCCGCGGAATCATAGCCGCGATACTCCAGACGGCGCAGGCCTTCAACAACAACAGGAACTGCCGGACGATGTCCGGTATAACCGATGATGCCGCACATGGGATTGTCTCCTTGCATGTGTGAGGCCGGATGTCTCCGGCGCAAAAGAAAAAGGGAAAAGAGGCAACAGGCGCGCTGTCCTCTTTTCCCTGTGGTTGCCTCATGTTTTTTGTCGGCTTCCGGCGCGTCTTTCAGAATGATGAAAGCGTGCCGGGAAAAGGCTTGGGGGAGAGGGGCAGGCCGCGTCCCAAGCTGATTGTGCCGACGGAATTAACCCGCCTTGCGGGTCACGATATCGGGATTCAGCACCTTGATGTCGGCATTCTTGAACAGATCGCGCATGAAAATGGAGAAGATGGCCTGAGCACGCTGGCCGGTGGCAATCTGCTGCATGATGTTCTGCATGCTGTTCCATTCGGCGGCGTCGGGCTGCTCGGTGGCATCTACGCGACAGAGCAGAGCTCCCTGCCCCTGCGTTGTGCTGTCGGCCGCAACAGGCGTGATCCACTGACCGACTTCCGTCCCGAAGACGGCGTCGCTGACGGCGGCGGAGGTCGCATAGCCGGGAAGCGCGCCGCCGCGATCCATGGTACCCTTGGTCAGAGACGCGCCCTGCGCGTTCTTTTCCAGTTCCTTGCGTTGCGTTGCGGCTTTTTCCAGAGCCGCCTGAAGGGCCGCTTCCTTGCGGAGTGTCTTTGCCAGCTCGTCACGCACGGCGGTCAGCTCCGGCGTATGCGCTTCCTCCACTCCGGCGACGCGGCAGACAAGGTAGGTTTCTCCGGCGGTAAGAGGCGTGTCCAGCGGCATATTGGCCGCAAGCTTCATAAGCGGCGCAGCCGCGGCGGCATCCACGCCCAGAGCTTCGGCCAGAGCAGCCTGGGGAAGCAGGCCGGTCTTTTCGGCCTTGAGATTGAAATTGGCGGCGGCCTTGTCCAGCGGCGTGCCGAGAATGGCTGCTTCCAGCAGGCCGTCCAGCGCTTCGCTCAGCCGCGCCGCGCCGCGTTCCCTGGCAATGTCGGCGCGGATTTCATCCTTGACGGAATCCAGCGGGGCGCGACCGGCGGCCTTGCGATCCTCCACCTTGATGAGGTGCAGGCCGAACTGGCTGCGCACCACATCGGAAATTTTACCCGGCTCCAGAGCAAAGGCGGCGTCGGCAAAGGGCTTGACGAGCTTGTCGCGTTCCACCCAGCCGAGTTCGCCGCCGCGGCCCGCAGCCTGCGGACCGTTGTGGGCATCGGCAACGGCGGCAAAGCTCTTGCCGCTGTCCAGTTCCTTGCGGATAGCCGCCATGGAGGCTTCGGCTTTTTTGACAGCGGCTTCGTCGGCATCGGGCGTCAGAGGCACAAGGATATGCGCCGCCTTGACCTGTTCGGGGGTGACAAAGCTGCGGGGATGCTCGTCATACCAGCGGCGGATATCGTCATCGCTGATGTCGGCGGCGGGAACCAGCTTTTCCGGAGAAACCCGTACGAATTCGACAGCCGCCTTGCGCGGAATGGCAAGGCTCTGCCTGCGGGCTTCGTAGGCTGCCTTGATGTCCTCTTCCGAAGGTTCGGCTGCGGTGGCTGCGGACGCGGGCAGGAACAAACAGCTGACCTGGCGCTTCTGACGCAGGTAATCGTAATGCCGTTTTGCGGCGGCGGGGTCCGTCCATGCCGCGTCCTGAAGAATGCTCAGGATTTTGTCCCGGCGGATCTGATTGGCAAGGCTGCGCTCAAACTCCGCCATGCCCATGCGCTGATTGTTCAGCACCTGCTCGTAAATGGCGGGATCGAAGCGCCCCTGCGCATTCTGGAAAGCGGGAATGCCCTCAACTTCCCGGCGCATTTCCAGCGGCGTTGCGCCCAGGCCCAGACGCGTTGCCGTCTGCTGCAGCAGAATCTGCTGGATCAGATCCCGGAGCACGCTTTCGCCAAGACCGGAGGCGACAAGCTGTTCGCGCGTCATGGCGGGATTGCGGGTTATGGCTTCGGATTCCGCCTGCTGGTAGGCGCGTTCAAAATCATTGATGGTAATGGGCTCGCCGTTGACCGTAGCAACGACATTGCCGGATCTGTGATCCGTAAAACTGCCCACACCCCAGCCGATGAAGACCAGGATAATCAGGCCGAAAATACATTTGACGCCGAATGACTGGGCGTTGGAACGAAAATAATCGAGCATGCCTTCTCCGGGAAAATCGGATTTTGCCTGCGGTGGAAACCGCAGGAAAGCGCATCATATGCGGGATTCCCCGCAAACTCAAGATTACCGCCTGCCTGCCTGCGTCATGCCCAGCAGTGTCCGCCAGCGGGGCAGGCCCGGGTCCAGACGCAGAAAGTCAGGCTGCAGCCCGGGCGTTACGGGCGCGCCGGCGGAAAGCGCGCGACGCACGTCTTCCAGCGAACCGGTACGGACAAGCCCCGGTACGTCTTGCAGCGGACAGAGGTCAAAGTCGCCGCTGGGTTGCATGACCATGAGCGGCAGTCCGCGCAGGGCGGCTTCGAGGGCGACCGTCGTGGAGTTGGAAGCCCAGACGATGGTTCCGGGAAGCAGTTGCGCAGCAATGGGGCCGTCGGCAAAGATCAGGCGTTGCGCATCGTCGCCGAGCAGCTTGCGCAGCAGGTCTTCCACGGGCAGATAGGGGTGCGGCTTGACGATGATGTCAAGATTGTCCAGCAGGCCCTCCCGCAGACTGCGCGCCAGAAGTTCGGCATGCGCGCGGGTTTCGTCGGCAAAGAAGCTCGTCACTGCCAGCAGACGGGGATGCGCTGCCGACTGATCCGC
>CAMBWG010000011.1 GCA_945871415.1 uncultured Desulfovibrio sp. | reverse complement strand
CCCCCCCCCCCCCCCCCCCCCCCCCCCCCCCCCCCCCCCCCCCCCCCCCAAAAACCCCACTCAATATCGCCCCCTGAACTAGGCCTTGCGGATACGCGCCGCGCAGATCTTATATTCCGGTTCGCGTGACGCGGGGTCCGTGGCGTCAAGGAACAGCTTGTTGACCAGCTTATCCTTGTCGAAGAACGGCACGGCAATCAGGCCGGGGCGGCAGACGTCGCTGACGCGCGCGGGCAGTGCCAGCGCATCGCGCCGCGTTTCCACAACGACGTTGTCGCCATGGCGGATACCGGCCTTTTCCGCATCTTCGGGGTTGATCTCCACAAAGGCCGCGGGATTGGCCCGGCGCAGTTCGGGGACCTTGCCCGTCATGGTTGCCGTGTGCCAGTGGTCAATGACGCGCATGGATGTAAGATACAGGGGATAATCGGCATCGGGCTCTTCCGCCGCGCCCTTGTAGGGGCGCATCCAGATGACGGCCCTGCCGTCCGGCATGCCGTAAAAGAACATGCGGTGCGGATGATCGGCAGGCACCAACGGGTCCTCTCCCCGGACAAAACGCCGCAGAGTGCCCGGATGGTCTTCCGAAGGACAGGGCCAGAGAATGCCGGACTCCTTGCGCAGGCGCTCGCGGGTCATGCCGTAGAAGTCATAGGTGGTTCCCCTGGCAACCTTCCGCCATTCATCCCAGGCCGCGGCGGCATTGGGGAAACTGAAAGAAGCAGGCAGGCCCATGCGCTGGGCAAAGTCGCCCAGCGTTTCAATGGTGGGACGACAGCCCGCGGGCGGCTCCACGGCCTTTTCCGTCAGACTGTAGCGGCGCTCGCCGCAGCCGTACACCCCGTCCCGCTCGCACCAGAACGCGGGAGCCAGCACAAGATCGGCATATTTCAAGGTTTCGGCATCAGGAAAGGCCTCGATGCAGACAATGAAACTGTCGGGGTTGGACAGACACTTGTGCATCTTGTTCAGGTTGGGCAGGGTCTGCGCCGGGTTGGTTTCGCAGATGATCATGCACTTGATGTCCCCGCGCCCCAGCGCCTCGAACATGGCCACGGTATGCGGTCCGGGCTTGTCCTTGATCCGGCCGGGAGGCAGCCCCCACAGGGCCTCCATTTCCGCGCGGTGCCTGGGATTGGGAATGGCCCGCCCGGCAGGCAGCAGATGCGACAGGGCTCCCCCGTCGCGCACGCCGCCGCAGGCATTGGGCTGTCCCGTCAGCGAAAACGGCGTTGCGCCCGGACGTCCTATCTGCCCCGTGATCAGATGCAGATTATGGATGAGATTATTGGCAAATACGCCCTGAATACGCTGGTTGATACCCATGCACCACAACGACATGGTTGCCGCCGATTCGGCAAAAAGCCGCGCGGCCGTGCGTATCTGTTCTTCGGGGATACGGCAGATACCGGCGACGATGTCGGGCCGGTACTGCTCCAGAAAGGCCTTGTAGCCCTCAAAATCCGAGGGCGTGCCGTCCGCAAGCTTGAAGCAGGCATGACGCTGCCAGAAACGCGGATCATCCAGCTCCTCGTTGATGATGACCCAGGCCATGGCGTGCATGAGGGCAAGATCCGTTCCGGGACGGAAGGCAATATGCAGGTCGGCAATGCGGGATGTGTTGGTACGGCGGGGATCGGCCACAATGATTCTGACGCCGGGATCAACCTGCTTGCGCCGCGCAATGCGGCGGAAGAGCACCGGATGCGCTTCGGACGTATTGGAACCGATAATGAAGAAGCAGGTGGCCGAGTCTATGTCCGCATAGCAGCCCATGGGCTCGTCCTTGCCGAAGGTGGTCGTATAGCCGCCCACAGCCGACGCCATGCACAGACGGGGATTGCCGTCCACATTGTTGGTACCGAAACCGCCCTTGAACATCTTGTTGGCGACATAGGTTTCTTCCGTCAGACACTGGCCGGAACCGTACCAGGCCACGGAATCCGGCCCGTATTTGTCGATGCTGGCCCGGAACCGGGAAGCCATCGTCGACATGGCCTCATCCCAGGAAACAGGCTCCAGCGGAGCGCCCTTGCTGCGCCGCATCATGGGCGTCGTGACGCGCTCGGCGCTGTTGAGCACGGGAATCAGCAGCGAGCCCTTGAGGCACAGAAGGCCCGCATTATGATTGTTGGGGTCGCCCTTGATGGCAACGGCCTTGCCGTTGCGCACGCCGATCAGAACGCCGCAGCCCGTGCCGCAGTAGCGGCAGACGCCCTTGACCCATTTTTCCGGCGTATTGCCGTCATCCGCCGCAAGGGCGCGCCCGGCAAGCCCCGTACCGGATGCCGCGGCCATTGCCGCCGTCATGGCCATGCCGCGCAGGAAATCGCGTCGTGAAGTTTTCATCAAAACCTCCTTTCTCCAAACGATATCTACCGCATCACGGGCTTGCCCTGAGCGTCAAAGGCGGTAATGCCGCTGGGTTGACGATAGGTGTAGGCGTCGCCATGCATGGGACTCTGATGATAGGGGTGGCAGGTGCTGCAATCGTCGCGCCGGCCGAACTTGGCTTCCATGCGTTCAATGGCGGCGGAATGACAGCGGGCACAGATATCCTTACCGGGAGCGGCGTTGAACGGAATGGATCCGGAGCCGTCCGGCAGACCGTGACAGGTCTGGCAGCGCACCAGCATGACGCCGTGCTTGCTTTCATACCACTCCTGCGCCACGCGCGGCGTTGCCTTGAGATGACAGCCGTAACAGTCTCCCTGCATGGACTCCGGGGCGGTCAGATGCTTTCCTTCGCAACGCACATCAGGAAAGGCCCATGCCATATAGACAAAATACCCGCCGACCGCCGCCAGCCCCGCCAGGGACGCGATCAACCATTTCTTAGGGCTTTGCACGATCCGCCTCCTTCAACTTCGCGGCAAATTCATGATTTTTAGGAATACGGGCATCAAAAGGCGGCAAATGCGCCAGATTCGCATGGCATCCGGCACAGCCGTTGCGAGAGCGCCCGTTTTTACCGAGATAACTGTCATGCGCCAGCCGCCCCTCCTCCGAAACGGGACCGTCGCCCCTGGCGTTCTTGCCGAGATCCTGATGACAGGCCAGACAGTTGGCGTCGTCAATGAAACGCCGGGCCCGGGGCTGCATGGCGGCGCGATCCAGCCTGTGCCCCCCTTCGACCGTGTGAACCCAGATATCCTTGGTTCCCATCCACATCTTGGCCGCCAGCATGCGCACAATATTGCTGCCGGGAATATGACATTGTGCGCAACCTATGGGCCTGCCTTCAGCGTCCCTAGCGTGTGTCGATGCCTTCATTTCCTCCGCATACACACGCATTTCATGGCACGAAAGGCAAAATTCCGTACCAGACGTGTACTGCACCGTGGCGGAAACGGCCGTAATGCCGATGATGGCTCCCACAGCCAACACCGCCAGCTTTTTGCGATGCCTCATCCTCCGCTCCTTTTTCTCCCCGGGTGCGGGATGTCGACATTATTGTGAAAAAAAGAACAAATAATGCCGTACCCTTTTACGTAAAAGCGTTACCACGGCCCCAAGAACTTCACTGTGATTCCAATCACTAAAACACAGTTTTTCGTGTCTTTTTTCATGAAGAGGCGCTCGTGCTGAAGGACGTAATACAGCATCAGTCTTTGGGAAAGTTTTTGTGACTTGCATCACAGGCTCTTTTCCCGCTATGCTCGCGCCGAGTAGGATTGTGCCGGCCGCGGGGCTTTCTTCGCGGTCTGCCACAACAGCAAGGAGGAGTTGTTTTATGGATGCACCCCGCAACGGCCCATGGCTCAAGCTGTTTCTGGGCGGCCTTGTGGCGGGCGTGGTCATCGTGGCGGCTCTGGCGTACGGCATGCGTGTCAGCGACACGCGGCCGTTCTGCTCCAGCTGTCACATCATGCAGGAGGCGGCGATTACGCACAAGCTGTCAACGCACGCCAATCTTTCCTGCAACGACTGCCACGCACCCCACAACCTCATGGCGAAACTGCCCTTCAAGGCAAAGGAAGGACTGCGGGACTTCTTTGCCAACGTACAGGGCAAGGACGTGCCTCTCGGTCCCAACGACACGACGCGCGCCGTCGTCAATGCCAACTGCATTGCCTGCCACACCGCAACCAATACCGATGTGGCCAGCATGAACGTCAAGCCGTACTGTGTGGACTGCCACCGCAATGTGGCGCACATGCGGCACAAGCCCATCAGCACGAGGATGGTAGCCTATGAATAGCAAGCTTCTCCACTCCGCGCTCGCAACGCTGGCGCTGCTGGGCGTTGCGGCCGTCAGCGGTTGCAACGATGTCAGCACAGAGCTCAAGACTCCTGTCTACTCCACGTCCATCAAGGAAGACTCCACCCGTATTTCCGACTTTGCCAAAGAGTTTCCGCTGCAATACGCTTCCTACATGAAGAACAACGAAAGCGAGGTCATGACGGAATACAAGGGTTCGGTTCCCTTCCATAAGAACGACAACGTCAATCCCCTGCCCAAGGGCTGGAAGCACGCGCAGCCCTATCTGAAGAATCTCTGGCTGGGCTATCCCTTCATGTACGAATATAACGAAGCCCGCGGCCATACGCTCGCCGTGCAGGACTTCGTGAATATCGACCGCATCAACCGCTACGGTGAAAAGGGCATTCTCCCCGCCACCTGCTGGAACTGCAAGACGCCCAAGATGATGACCTGGGTCAAGCAGTACGGCGACGGTTTCTGGAGCAAGGACGTCAACACCTTCCGCGGCAAGGATGCCATTGACGCCAAGGACGAGACCATCGGCTGCGCCAACTGCCATGATCCCAGGACCATGGAACTGCGCCTTTATTCCGAGCCGCTCAAGGACTGGCTCAAGCGCAGCGGCAAGGACTGGAACACGATGACCCGCAATGAAAAGCGTTCCTACGTCTGCGCCCAGTGCCATGTGGAATACTACTTCACCCACAAGGACAACGGCCCTGCGGGCCGTCCGGTCTTCCCGTGGGACAATGGTTTCAATCCCGAAGACATCTACCAGTATTACAAGAGTCACGGTCCCAAGGGCGCCGACGGCAAGCCCGGTCCGTTCTCCGACTGGGTCCATGCGGCATCCAAGGTGCCCATGATCAAGATGCAGCATCCCGAATTTGAAATGTTCCAGGACGGCACGCACGGCGCCGCGGGCGTTTCCTGCGCCGACTGCCACATGCCGTATCAGCGCGTGGACGGCAAGAAGGTTTCCAGCCACTGGATGACCTCGCCCCTTAAGGACCCCGAGCTGCGCGCCTGCCGCCAGTGCCATGCCGACAAGACCGCCGACTACCTGCGCGAACGCGTTCTCTACACGCAGAAGAAGAGCTTCGATCAGCTCCTCAAGGCGCAGGAAATCTCCGTCAGGGCGCACGAAGCCATCCGTCTTGCCAATGCGGACATCGCCGCCAACCCCAACGATCTCCATCCGCAGTACAAGGCGCTCATGGACGAAGCCCGCGAAATGGTCCGCAAGGGCCAGCTCTTCTGGGACTACGTGTCCGCGGAAAACAGCGTTGGTTTCCACAACCCCGCCAAGACGCTTGATACGCTCATGACGTCCGCGGAATGCAGCCAGAAGGCCATTGATCTTGCCCAGCAGGCCACGAAGTACCGCATCAGCCCCGCGCTGGCCGGCGATATCAAGACCATCGTGCCGCCCATTCTGGAATTCAGCCGCAAGATGCAGCAGGACCCCGCCGTTCTGGAAAGCAATCCGTGGCTGAAGCTGCTGCCCGTTCTTCCCAAGGCCGATCAGGTCTGGAACGGTCAGGACAGGATAGCCGCCAGGTAACGCGGGCTGCTTCACCCGACCCCGCTAATAATAAAGGCCGCTTTCCGCATTGCGGAAAGCGGCCTTTGCATGTCTTGAGGGGGAAGAAACCCCTTTGCTCTGCTGTCGATGTCCGTAAGGCTCCTGTGTCGCCTGACGGACACGGCCTTCGGCCGCCCGTCGGGTCGCTGCTTGCGGCAAAAAGGGGGTTCCTTCCCCCTCAAACTCCCCCATCCTCCCCAAAACCCGCGCTCTAGAGCGTTTCAACTTTGAAAAAGATGAAACGCGAGGCGGCGGCACAGCACCTCCCGGCCAACTAGCGGAAAAACCGCGCTTTTCCGCGAAACGACAGGCCGTATGGTTTGAAATGCCAAGCGTTTCAAACTGCAAATGCCCTAACGGGCACGAACTGCGGCTACCCGTCGGAACACGGATCGGGACAGAAGAGCCGCGGCCTTCCGTAACGAAACGAGAAAATGCGCTCAAACACATCTCAAGCCGGATGAAAATATCCCCCGGAACTGCTCTTCTCCGCAATTCCGGGGGACGGTCATACCACAGAAAAACGACGGCGTTACCGCTCTGTGCATTCTCCTGAATAAAGCGCGTTTGGGGGAGGATGGGGGGAGCTTGAGGGGGGAAGGAGGGCCCTTTGCGCGCCAGCCAAAGGTCCCTCCTTCCCCCCTCAATAAAACTTCCGTTTCCCCGACTACGCCGACTTCTGCCTGCTCTTGAGCCAGGGCTTTTCGGTGCCGCTGAGGAGACGGGCTATATTTTCCTTGTGCTTCCAGACGACGATGGCGGCAATGCACAGGGCAAGGGGAAGCCATTCCGTCATCCCGGCGGCCACGAGCGCCACGGGCAGCACGCCCACCAGCGTCAGGGAACCGGCCGAAACAAAGCCGCTCCGCCAGATGACGATGACGCAGCAGAGGCTGGCCGTAAGGAGGGGCCAGAAGGCAAGGGGCAGGAAAACGCCGATGCTTGTTGCCACGGCCTTGCCGCCGCGAAAACGCATGAAGCAGGAAAAGACGTGCCCCAGAATAGCGGCAAGACCGGTCAGGGACACCCACACGGGCGAAAGATCCGCCCACAGGGCCAGCGCCACGGGCAGCGCTCCCTTGCCCAGATCGCACAGCAGGGTCAGCACGCCCCAACCGAAACCGCAAAGACGGGCGACGTTGGTTGCACCGGTATTGCGGCTGCCTCCTTCCCGGGGATCAATACCGCAAAAAACACGGGCAATGACCAGTCCCCAGGGCACGGAACCGGCGATATAGGCCAGCAACAGACAGAAAATCCCCATGACACTCTCCCTTCTTGTGATGGTTATTCGCTCGTCACGGCTTCCAGTATGGAAATCTCATTATACAGCGGATTCACCTTGCCGACACGAACCTGCACGGCCATGCCGGGGCAGGCGCGTTCGTCGAAGAGCCGCCGCCGTCCGCGCAGGAACATGCCTTCTTCCGGCAGACTCACGCTGACAAAAGCGTCGTTTTCTTCCGTGATGACACCATCCCACCAGACCTTGTCTCCCTGCTGGCGGAAATAGAGCAACTTCCAGTAGCGGGGACGGAAACGCTGCACCTGCCCGGCGGCTTCCAGGGCGACGTTGATGGACGTCAGCAGGGGAACCAGTTCCTCCTCCGTCCAGCGGGGGGATCCATGCAGGAGCATGTGCGTCAGCTGGGCCTCGTTGACAAGGTCGGAATAACGACGCAGAGGCGAGGTCATGGGCGCATAGCGGGCCAGCCCCAGCGCGGCGTGCGGCCGCGCCTGCACTTCGAGGCTGGAGGGAATGAGCGCGCGCATGATGCGCGTCATATCCTGCGGCGCGGACCAGACGCCCGCATACTCACGGGGCAGGGCCACGTCCTGCGTCCGGTGAAGCAGCGGCAGAGAATGCGCCGCTCCCCAGTCGGCCACGGAGGCGCTGGCAAGAATCATCATTTCCGCAACCATCGGCTGCGTATCCGGGCAGGGCTTGTCCTGCGATACATAGACGCGCACGTCCGCGCCCTCTCCCACCAGCGTCACATAGGGATCCGGGCGATCCATGATAACGGCGCCGTTCGCAATGCGGGCCGCCTGCCGCGCGCGGGCAAGTTCTCTGCCCAGCCGCAGCTGTTCGCTGAAGGGCGTTGCGGGATTGTCCTCATCCGGAACGCGGTTTTCGTCTCCGGCATCCAGCACGTCCTGACAATCCGCATAGGTCAGGTTGGCCGCCAGACGCACGCGGGCAAGCCGCAGGGAACATTCTCCGGGCGTGCCGTCCGACCGGACATCCACCGTCACACACAGAGCCGGGCGGGCTTCGCCGCTCATAAGGGACAGCAGATCCGTCCCCAGACATTCCGGCAGCATGTGGCAGTCACCTTCCGGCAGATAAATGCTCGTGCCGCGGCGCAGCACGGCCTTGTCAAGCGCTCCTCCAAAAGGCCAGCACAGGGCGGGGCAGGCCAGCGCCAGCGTCAGACGCCAGCCGCCGTCAGGAAGAGCGGCCACAAAAAAGGCGTCGTCCACATCCCGGGTACTGGCGCTGTCAATGCTGATGAAGGGCAGATCGCAATATGGCAAATCCGCGGCGGCGCTGTCATGCAGCAGGCGATCAACCTCGTCCCGGAAGGGCTGCCACCAGTCGTCGCCGGCAGCATAGCCCGCGCGATCCAGCCAGAAATTATAATGCGGGGGAATTTCTCCCCAGGCGACCAGCAGCTGATACGGCAGATGCGGCACGTCGGGCAAACCTTTGGAAAGCATGCGCCACAGGGCTTCGTCTTCCTGCGTTTCAGGATCGGCCATGCGCTTGAACAGCAGGGAACGCAGACGCGACGCCACTTCCGGCGAGGGGCGCGGCACATCGTCTTCCGGCGTCAGCACACCCTTTTTTCCGGCAATGTCCAGCAGGGCGCGCAAAAAGGCCGCGCCGCCGGCAATAAGGCTTTCGCGCTCTTCCCGCTCGCGCTGCTCCTGCAAACGCTTTTCCACGGTTTCCGCATCAAAGACCTGAAAGAGCGGCGGCTGAAAGCGAAAATGACTCTTGCAGGCCAGCAGGGCCCGGCCGCAGGCGGCCACGCCGTCAGCGTCGGCGGGCAGCCCGGCAAGCTCGGCAAACCAGAGCGCCGAGGCTTCGGGCACTTCGCCCTGCGCCATTTCCCAGATATCCTGAACGGGTACGGCATCGGCCGCTTCCTCACGCTTGCGGCGGCAGGCTTCCAGCGCCCTGACGCCCTCCTCCTTGCCCAGCGAGGCCGACAGCGCCGGTCCCGACCAGGGCAGCAGACGCGCGGTCGTCAGACGCGTTTCCCGCCTGTTGGGCAGCAAAAGCCGCAACTTGCCCCCGCTTTCTTCCATAACAAGGGCTATTTGAACCGCATTTCCTTCCAAATACTCCACCACGCATCCGGCGGAGGGATACTGCACCAGTGCCGACATAGTCACTCCTTGGCGCATACAATCAGGCATTTTGCCGCCGCTGGCAAGAGGACGGAGAAACCTGCCGGGAGGGCCTTTGACGCTACGCGCAAATCTTCGTATATTATCTGCTTCCGAATGTTTCTCACAGGTGGTTCAACATGAGCGTACTTCATCATACAGGCAGCAGCCGCCCCCTGCAGTTGCAGGACTGCGACGAACCGCAGCTGTACCGCGACATATTCCCCTATACCAGCATTTGTCGGACCACGTTCGACGAGACCCTGCTGGCGCCGCGTCCGGCAGAGCAGATGCGCATCACCGACACCACCTTCCGCGACGGTCAGCAGGCCCGCCCGCCCTATACCGTCAAGCAGGTGGCCAAAATGTTCGACTTCCTGCATCGTCTCGGCGGAAAGTCCGGCCTCATTTCGGCGTCGGAATTCTTTCTGTATTCCGCCCGGGACCGCAAATGCGTGGAGGTCTGCCGCGCGCGCGGCTACCGCTTCCCCCGCGTCACGGCATGGATCCGCGCCAACAAGGAAGACCTCAAGCTCGCGCGGGACATGGAATTTGACGAAACAGGCATGCTCACCAGCGTGTCGGACTATCATATTTTCCTCAAGCTGGGCAAAACGCGGCAGCAGGCCATGGACATGTACGTGGGCCTTGCGGAAAAGGCTCTGGAATGGGGCATCATTCCGCGCTGTCACTTCGAGGACGTGACCCGGGCCGACATTTACGGTTTCTGCCTGCCGCTGGCGCAGCGCCTCATGCAGCTTTCCCAGCAGAGCGGCATGCCCGTCAAGATTCGTCTGTGCGACACCATGGGCTACGGCGTGCCCTATCCCGGCGCGGCCCTGCCGCGCTCCGTGCAGCGCATCGTGCGCGCCTTTACCGACGAGGCCGGCGTGCCCGGCGAATGGCTGGAATGGCACGGCCATAATGACTTCCACAAGGTGCTGGTCAACGGCGTCACAGCCTGGCTGTACGGCTGCGGCGCTGTCAACAGCACGCTTTTCGGCTTTGGCGAGCGCACGGGCAACACCCCGCTGGAAGCCCTGATCATTGAGTACATCTCCCTGACCGGCGACGACGGCGCGGCGGATACGGCCATCCTCAGCGAGGTTGCGGACTTCTTCGAGAAGGAACTGGACTACCGCATTCCCCACAACTATCCCTTTGTGGGGCGCGACTTCAACGCCACCAGCGCGGGCGTGCATGCCGACGGTCTGGCCAAGAACGAAGAGATCTACAATATCTTCGACACGCGCCGTCTTCTGGGCCGCTCCGTTCCCATCATCATTACGGACAAGACCGGCCGCGCGGGCATTGCCTACTGGATCAACAACAATCTCCGTCTGCCGGAGGAACGGCAGGTTTCCAAAAAGCACCCCGCCGTGGGCAGCATCTACGACGCCATTGTGGAACTCTACGAAAACGGCCGCACCACTCACATGTCGCACGACGAGATGCAGGCGCTGGTACAGCGCTTCATGCCCGAACTCTTCACCACGGAATTCGACAAGATGAAGCAGCTCGCCGGGGATCTGGCCGCGCACCTCATCGTCAAGCTGGCCTCCCGGCAGGAACTGCGCGACTTCGGCAAGCAGGCCTGCGCGCGTCTGGACTCCTTTGCTTCGGAGTATCCCTTCATTCAGTATCTCTATCTGACCGATACCCGGGGCAGCCTCAAGTGCGCCACCATCACGGACCCCGCCTACAAGGAAAAGTACGAAGCCCTGCCCATCGGCTACGACTTCTCGCAGCGCGAATGGTTCAAGATGCCCATGCAGACAGGCGATCTGCATATCATGGATGTCTACCAGTCCCACTTCACGGGCAAGCTGATCATCACGGTTTCCTGCGCCGTCACCGATGACAACGACAAAATCATCGGCGTACTGGGCGTGGACATTCAGCTTGAACAGCTGCTCAAGCGGGCACAGGCCCTGCGCCAGGAGGCGCGTCAGGCCGACGATTAGGCAACATGCGGGGAAAGCGACCGACGCTTTCCCCCTTTTTTCCCTGTTTCGAGCAACACGGCTTTAAAGCGTTTCAACTTTGAAAAAGGTGAAACGCAAGGCGGCGGCACTGCGCCGCCCGGCCAAAAGTAAGTGGAAAAACCGCGTTTTTTCCGCGAAACGACAGGCCGTATGGTTTGAAATGCGAAGCGTTTCAAACTGAAATTGCTCTAAAAAGCCCGAGGAAACACAGCAATGAAAAAGACTGTCTACTGGATCGAGGGTGACGGCATCGGGCCGGAAATCTGGAGCGCCGCGCGTCCCGTCATCGACGCCGCACTGGCCAAAGAAAGCGACCTCCGTCTGGACTGGGTGGAACTGCTGGCCGGTGAAAAGGCCCAGAAGGAAACGGGCAGCCCCCTGCCCGAAGAAACCGTGCAGACCCTGCGCGGCGCTGAAGTGGCCATGAAGGGCCCTCTCGGCACCCCTGTGGGAACCGGCATGCGCAGCCTGAACGTGGCCCTGCGCCATACGCTCGATCTTTATGCCTGCATCCGTCCCGTCCGCCATTTCGAAGGCCTGCAGACCCCGGTCAAGCATCCTGAAAAAGTGGACATGGTCATTTTCCGCGAGAATACGGAAGACGTTTACGCGGGTATCGAGTATCAGGCAAACACGCCCGAAGCCAGAAAGCTCATTGCCTTCCTGCGTGACGAGCTGGGCGTGACGAAAATCGGCGACACCGCCGCCGTGGGCATCAAGCCCATGACGGAACAGGGCTCCAAGCGCCTTGTGCGGCGCGCGCTGCGCTTTGCGCTGGATACGGGCCGCTCCAGCCTGACCCTCGTGCACAAGGGCAACATCATGAAGTTTACCGAAGGGGCCTTCCGCCAGTGGGGCTATGATCTGGCGGCTGAGGAATTCGGCGACTGCACCTGCACGGAAAAGGAACCCGCACCCGGCAAGCTCGTCATCAAGGATCGCATTGCGGATGCCATGTTCCAGGAAGCGCTCCTGCGTCCCGAACAGTATTCCGTCATAGCCACCCCCAACCTCAACGGGGACTATCTCTCCGACGCGCTCGCCGCGCAGGTGGGCGGGCTCGGTCTGGCTCCGGGCGTCAACATGTCGGATTCGCTGGCCTTCTATGAAGCCACCCACGGCACGGCTCCGACCATTGCCGGACAGGACAAGGCCAACCCCGGCAGCGTCATCCTCTGCGGCGCGCTCATGCTGGAGCATATCGGCGTGCCCAAGGCCGCGGAACGCATTCGCAATGCGGTCTCCAGGGCCATCAGGAGCGGCGCCGTCACCGTTGACCTTGCCGCGCAGGTGGAAGGCGCCCGGGTCGTGGGCTGCCGCGCCTTCGGCGACATCATCGGCGAAAACCTCTAGCAGCAAAACACAGGGGGAGCGCCCGGCGCTCCCCCCTTTTCCATGTACAGCCAGATACACGCGCTTGCCCTCTTCGCCCCTGTGGCGGCCCTGATGGTTATTCTGCCGGGGCCGGACTTTGTGCTGATCTCACGCACGGCGCTTGCCGAAGGCCGCGCGCGCGGGCAGGCCGCCGCGCTGGGCGTGGCCTGCGGCATTCTCCTCCATACCAGCGCGGCCATTATCGGTCTTTCCGCCATTATCGCAGGCTCTCCCCTGCTCTTCGGTCTTCTGACCTGGGCGGGCATAGCCTATCTGGGCTGGATCGGTATCGCCTCCCTGCGCCAGGGCGCGCGCATGGCCGGTTCCGTTGCGAACATTGACGAACGCGCGCCCCGGCCCGTTCCCGCCATGACCTGCGGGCAGGCCTTCCGGCAGGGCTTTCTGACCAATGTTCTGAATCCCAAGGCCGTTCTTTCCTTCCTGACTCTGCTGCCGCAGTTCATGAGCCACACGGCCCCTCTCTGGCCGCAGTTTCTGGCGCTGGGCGGTATGCTGTCGCTATTCTGCCTCATCTGGTTCTCAACCCTGGCGTGGCTGCTTGGCCGAATCCGCCGAACCTTTTCCGGCCCCGTCTTCCAGCGCCGCCTGCATCTGGGCGCGGGCTGTGTGTTTCTGCTGTGCGCCACACTGCTGTTTTTCTTTCACGCGGGCAGGCTCCTCTGATGTGCCGCCACGCCGCTTTCTCAACCCCTTTCCACAAAGGACTGTCCCATGATCCAGCTTGACGACAAGGCCGTTATCGTTGACGGCGATGCGCTGCTTTCCGTCGACGAAGCCGCCGCGCGCGGCATCGATGCCAAACAGGCCCGCAACAACACGCTTGCGCATCGCATTCTTGCGGCGCACGACACCTCCACGCAGCAGGACGGCACCCTGCGTCTGCGTTTCGATGCCCTGGCCTCCCATGACATCACCTATGTGGGCATCATCCAGACGGCCCGGGCCAGCGGTCTTGAGCGCTTCCCCATGCCCTACGCCCTCACCAACTGCCACAACAGCCTCTGCGCCGTAGGCGGCACCATCAACGAAGACGACCACCTCTTCGGCCTCACCGCCGCGCAAAAGTACGGCGGCATCTTCGTACCGCCGCACATGGCCGTCATCCATCAGTATGCCCGTGAAATGCTGGCCGGCTGCGGCAAGATGATTCTCGGTTCCGACAGCCACACCCGCTATGGCGCGCTGGGCACAATGGCCGTGGGCGAAGGCGGCCCCGAGCTGGTCAAGCAGCTCCTCGGCAAGACCTATGACGTGAGCGCCCCGGAAGTCGTGCTTGTCTGGCTGGAAAACACCCCGCAGCCCGGCGTGGGACCGCAGGACGTGGCACTGGCCATCATCGGCGCGGTCTTCAAGAACGGCTTCGTCAAGAACCGCGTCATGGAATTTGCCGGCCCCGGCATCGACGCCCTGTCCGTGGAATACCGTTGCGGCATCGACGTCATGACCACGGAAACCACCTGTCTTTCCTCCATCTGGCGCACGGATGCCAAAGTACGAGACTATCTGACCCTGCACGGCCGCGCCAGTGACTATGCGGAACTGAAGCTCGAAGCCCCCGCCTGCTATGATCGCCTGATCCGCATCGACCTTGCCGCCGTACAGCCTATGATTGCCCTGCCCTTCCATCCCAGCAATGCCTGGCCCATTGCGGAATTCATCCGCCATGCCGACGATCTGCTGGGCACGGTGGAAGAAGAAGCCCGCAAGCAGTTCGGCAAGGCCGCCGAAGGCCTGCAGCTGCGCGCCAAGATTCATGACGGCGGCGTATGGACCGATCAGGGCGTCATCGCCGGTTGCGCGGGCGGTTCTTTTGAAAACTGCGTGCTGGCTTCCGCCATCCTCGACGGGCAGAGCACCGGCAACGGCGCTTTCTCCCTTTCCGTCTACCCCGCCAGCGAACCGCAATCCCTTGCCCTTGTCCGCAACGGCGCTGCGGCAAAACTCATGGCGGCGGGCGCCATCATCAAGAATGCCTTCTGCGGCCCCTGCTTCGGCGCCGGCGATACGCCCGCGCACGGCGCGCTTTCCATCCGCCATTCCACGCGCAACTTCCCCAATCGTGAAGGCTCCAAGCCCGGCAACGGGCAGGCCAGCGCCGTAGCCCTCATGGACGCCCGCTCCATCGCCGCCACGGCGGCCAACGGCGGCAAGCTTACGCCGGCCACGGATCTTGACTGGACGGAAGCCCGCCTTCAGCCTGATCTGACCTATGACTTTGACGCAAAGCTCTATGCTCGCCGCGTGTACAACGGCTACAATCAGCCCAGGCCGGCAACCGAACTCAAACTTGGGCCCAATATCACCGACTGGCCGCGCATGAGCCCCCTGACCGAGCATCTGCTGCTCAAGGTGGCCTCCGTCATTACCGACCCCGTTACCACAACGGACGAACTGATTCCCTCCGGCGAAACCTCGTCCCTGCGTTCCAATCCCCTGCGCCTGTCCGAATTCACCCTGTCCCGCAAGGACCCCGCCTATGTGGGCCGGGCCAGGGCGACGCAGGCGCTGGAAAAGACCCGGCTCGAAAATCCCGCCGACGCATCCCTGCTGGATACCGTGCGGACGCTCTGTGCGGCCCTCAAAACCGCCGATGCCGGCGCCTATGCGCAAATCTGCGGCGCAAATCTTGCGGATACGGGCATCGGTTCCACCATCTTTGCTCTGAAGCCCGGGGACGGCTCCGCCCGCGAGCAGGCCGCGTCCTGCCAGAAGGTGCTGGGCGGCTGGGCCAACCTTGCGGCCGAATACGCCACCAAGCGCTATCGCTCCAACCTCATCAACTGGGGCATGCTGCCCCTCATTGCGGATGCGGCGCTTGCGCAACAGCTGCATGTGGAAGATGTGCTTGT
>CAMBWG010000010.1 GCA_945871415.1 uncultured Desulfovibrio sp. | reverse complement strand
TCCCCTGCGAAAATTGCGGACGGCATTACCGCGCGCCGCACGGCAGGGAGCCATCGACACCCGCAGTAACAGAAAAGGTCCGCAGGTATTACCTTGCGGACCTTTTGGAAATTTGTGGTGGAGAAGAAGGGATTTGAACCCTCGACCCCCGCCTTGCGAAGGCGATGCTCTCCCAGCTGAGCTACTTCCCCACAGCACATGCGGTGCGTGAAAAGCTTTCTAGCGCAAGCGGCGCACGGCGTCAAGTTCTTTTTCCGTAAAAAGACTGCGGGGACGACAATCATGTAACAGGTTGCCTTATTTTTCGGCTTGCGGCATGATACCACCGAACAAATGCGGGCATTCAGTCTTTCGTAGCCGCCGTCATCTTCGGCTGCCCGCTTCGGACACAGCCCACACCGGGCAAGGAGCCCCATGCTTTCCATCATAATTCCTATTTATAATGAACGTGACAATGTGCGCGAACTTCACGCCAGAGTGACGGAAGAAGTACGCAAGCTGAATACGCCCTACGAGCTGCTGCTGATCGACGACGGCAGCAAGGACGGCAGCGCTGAAATTCTTGACGCGCTGGCCGCCGGAGACGAGGCGCTTGTGGTTATCCATCTGGCCCGCAACTGCGGCCAGACGGCCGCCCTCATGGCCGGCATCGACAATGCCCGGGGCGACATCATTATTCCGATGGACGGCGATCTTCAGAATGATCCCGCCGATATCGGCCGCCTTGTGGCCAAGCTGGACGAAGGTTACGACGTTGTTTCCGGCTGGCGCAAGGATCGCAAGGATGCCGAGCTGACCCGCAATCTGCCCAGCCACATCGCCAACCGGCTTATCTCCTTCGTGTCCGGAGTGCGGCTGCACGACTACGGCTGCTCCCTCAAGGCCTACCGCCGCGAAATGCTGGACGGCGTGCGCATCTACGGCGAAATGCACCGCTTCATCCCCATTTATGCCTCCTGGCAGGGCGCCCGCGTGACGGAAATGCCCGTCACGCATCATCCGCGTATACACGGCAAGAGCAAATACGGGCTTGAACGTATTTTCAAGGTGCTTCTGGATCTCTGCGTGGTCAAGTTCCTTGACCGCCATCTGGTCAAGCCCATCTATGTCTTTGGCGGTTTCGGTCTGTTTGCCGTGCTTCTGTCGCTGCTGACCCTGATCTGGGCGCTTGGGCTCAAAATCTTCGGCGACACATCCCTGATTCAGACGCCCCTGCCGACCTTTGCGGGCCTTTCCTTCCTGCTTGGCGTCAACTCCATTCTCATGGGGCTGCTGGCGGAAGTCCTGAGCCGGACGTACTTTGAGGCCCAGGACAAGAAGTCCTACAAGATCAGAAATATCATCCGCAAGGGCGGTGACCAGTCCGCGGGCGCTCCCGACGCCTGCCGCTAGAGCATTTTCAGATTGAAACGCGTGTTGCGTTTCAAGCCATAAGGCCCATGTCGTTTAGCGGAAAAAAGCTTTTTTACGCTTATCAGTGCCCGGCGGCGCGGGCCGCCGCCTCGCGCTTCACCTTTTTCAAAGGTAAAACGCTCCAGGCGGGCGCCTTCCACAGGGATACGGATTTCATCAAGGCGGGCGCAGCCCGCCGGAGAAGCGCGACAGGCGCATTCTCCATAAACAGGCAACAGGAGATATCCTCTCGATGTGCGGTATTGCGGGCGTATGGCGGCAGGGGGCGGAAGCTGTCCCTGCCATGCTGGAAAGCATACGGCATCGCGGCCCCGACGGCGGCGGCATCTGGCGGCATGAAGCCAGCGGCGTGACGCTGGGGCATCGGCGTCTGTCCATTCTCGACCACGCGGGGGGTGCGCAACCCTTTGCGGCGGGCGACGACAGCGACGGCGGCGGCTACGTTCTTGTCTACAACGGGGAGCTCTACAATCACCCCGAACTGCGGGCCGAGCTGGAAAAGCGCGGCCATGTGTTCCGCAGCAGTCACAGCGATACGGAAACCGTTCTGCATGCCTATATGGAATGGGGCGAAGAGGCTCCGGCCCGCTTCAACGGCATGTTTGCTCTGGCCATATGGGACAAGGCCCGCCGCTGCCTCTTTCTTGCGCGCGACCGTTTCGGGGAAAAACCCCTGTTCTGGGCTGAACACAAGGATGGTTTCGCCTTTGCCAGCGAGATTCAGGCGCTTTTTCACTGGCCCCTGTTTTCCGGCCGTCTGCACGCTGCCAATGTGCAGCGCTATCTTGCCTGGGGCTACTGCACGGCCGACAGGACCATCTTTGAAGGCGTGCACAGTCTGCCCGCCGGTTCCAGCCTGACGCTGCATCTGGCTACCGGCCAGAAGGATATTCGCCGCTACTGGCGTTTTACGCTGGAGCCGGACGAGTCCATCCGCGACGCCGACGAACCCCGCCTCGTCGAAGAGCTGCGTTCCCTGCTGACGCAGGCCGTGCAGCGCCGCCTGGCCAGCGATGTGCCTCTGGGCGTCTTTCTGTCCGGCGGTGTGGATTCCAGCTCCGTTCTTGCGGCCATGAGCCGTCTGCTGCCCGCCGAACGCATTCACGCCTTTTCCGTGGGCTTTACGGAAAAAAGCTTTGACGAAAGCCCCTATGCGGCTGAAGTGGCCCGCTACTTCGGCGTGCGTCACCATATCCGCAAACTGGATCTGGATACCGCGCAGGAGCGCGTCCGGCAGCTGCTGCCCCGCGTGGGCGATCCGCTGGGCGACGCCTCCCTCCTGCCCACGGCCCTGCTGGCGGAATTCACGCGGGAGAGCGTTACCGTGGCCCTGTCCGGGGACGGCGGCGACGAGCTCTTTGCGGGCTATGATCCCTTCAAGGCACTGACTCCGGCCCTCTGGTACAGCCGCTGCATGCCGCGGCCCCTGCATCAGCTGCTGCGCCGGGGCATGAATCTGGTGCCCACCTCCGACGCCAATATGAGTCTTGACTTCAAGATCCGCCGCTTCCTGCGCGGGCTCTCCTCCATACGCCCCCTCTGGCTGCCCGTGTGGATGAGCCCGGTCGAGCCCGCGGAAATGGGAGAGATCTTCAGCTCGCCCCTGCCGCCGGAGGAACTGTACGCGGATCAGCTGGCCACCTGGGAGCGCAACCGGCATCTTTCGCTGCCGGAACAGGCACAGGCCTTTTTTGTGGAGCATTATCTTTCCGGCGACATTCTGGTCAAAACGGACCGCGCCGCCATGCTCTCATCACTGGAAAGTCGCGCTGTCTTCCTCGATAATGACATTGCGGATTTCTGCCGCCGTCTTCCCTTCCGCTTCAAAATACGCAAGGGCGTCACCAAGTATATCCTGAAACAGGCGCTGGCGGGCTGGCTGCCGGAATCCATCATCAATCGACCCAAGAAGGGATTCGGCATTCCGCTCAACCTCTGGCTGCGCTCCCTGCCGCTGCCGCCCTTCCCCGGGGATGAGTGCCCGTGGATGCTGCCCGAAGGCATCCGGCAGCGGGCCGAGGCCCAGCAGCGGCGACGCGGCGATCACCGGCTCTTCCTCTGGGCGTGGCTGGCGCTGGCCGAAAGCGCCTTCTTCCATAGGGAGGGGCGGAACCGATGACCAGCTGGGCGCATCTGGGGCTGCTGCTTTTTTGCGTGGCCTGCAATACCTTCGCCAATATTCTGCTGAAATCGGGAGCGCAGCTGCCGCCGACGCCGTGGCTGCTGCATATCATGTCCTGGCGCTCCTTTCTGGGACTGGCTGTCTTCGGCGTCGGCGGCGTCATCTATGCCGCCGCGCTCCGAAACGTCTCGCTGGGCGTGGCTCAGTCCGTTCTGGTGCTCCAGTATGTGGGCATCCTGTTCTGCTCGTGGCTCTTTTTCCACGAGGTTTTCAGCGCAAGGCAGCTTGCGGGCTGCGTTCTGATCATCGCGGGCATGTTCCTCATGATTCAGAGAAGCTGACACGGTTTCGCCCGCACGAGGCCCTGTTTCCTGCGATGTCTCGTCAAAAAAATGTCGCAGGATTTTCCAGACTTTTTTCTAGATATTTTTTTGACAAGCTCTCGGCAAATTCTTGACAGTCCCTTTAAAATCGCCAAAACTGCTGCCAGAACGGCCTCTCATCCACCATACTCCGGCGGACAAGGACACGCTATGGATCCCAAGAAAATTCTTCAGGCCTATATGGCCCAATTTTACAAGACCGCAGGCGCATGGGCCCGCGAGTCCGATAGCTACGAAAATCGCCATGCCAAGCATAAATTCAATGATGTCATGCGCGAAATGGATCGCTTTGCGCGCCGCTACATGGGCATGAACAACTACGGCGCCTACTATGAAGATCTGCTCCTCTACATGCAGCGCAACGGCCTCATCGTCAGAAACGCCGTCAACGATTATGATGTTTCCATGGAAAAATATATTGAATATCAGACAATGCGTTAAGCCTTCAGCCCTCATATCTGGCATGCTCATTGCATAATCATGGATGACAATCGCGCTGTCGAAAATACGACGGTGCGTAAGGAAATGAGAAAAAAATACGGATAAAAGCTAGACTTTCTCCACATCTTGTATTGATGTTTTATTGACAACGCCGTACAGAGAAGAAAGCTTTTCCATTTTTCTCATCCCCATCTCGAACAACGGACCGCAAGGTCACACCTGCATCGGAGGGCGCAATGCAGATTTCAGGTTTGGGAGCCGTCAGTCACACATTTTCTTCACTGACCTCAAAAAAGAGTGTTTCCACCCCGGACAGCTACGGCGACGTGGTCAGTTTCAGCCCCGAAGCTCTGGAGAAATCTTCCCAGCTTTCCCCCACGGACGTTCTGGATGTTTCCGAACGGATGTTCTTTAATGAAGCGTTCGGCATGGATATTCTCAATGCGGCCAAAGGCGCCGTCAGTGAATTTGCCTCTCCCTTCATGAGTCAGCAGGAAATCAATTTCTTCGAGCAGTTCCAGTCTCATGACTCCGCCCGCACGCTGGGCGTCAGCCTCAGCGTCTAGGCATCCCGACTTCGGGCAGAAATTTTCCCGCCGCCTGAAAGACGCATCGGCAGGCGTCGCGGCAGGAATCCGGCGACAGACGGCACTGTCGCACATATCGGGGGAGGGTCTGTCGGCGTCATCATCGGCACGCGCCGCATACGGCAAAACAGGCGCGCATGCCTCCCGACAATGATGCAGGACAAGACGATTTTACCAGGAGACGCACCGAACAACACCGGCGCGTCTCTTTGTTTTTCTACCCGCGAGAGCGGAAAAACAGCGGGCCGCATTCCTGAAGCATCTTCAGTTTGAAACGCTTCGCATTTCAAACCATACGGCCTGCCGGATCTCGGGAAAAACGCGGTTTTCCGCACAATTCGGGCCGGGCGGGCTGTGCCGCCGCCTCGCGTTTTTACCTTTTCAAAGATAAAGCGCCCCAGGCCGGCCCCGCCGCAACGCGGTCTGAATACCGGGCGAAGCCCTGCGTTTCGCCGGAATGCCGACGCCGCTCCCGGTCTTGCGGCGTCACATGCTCATGGACACTCAACAGGAATTTCGCCCATGCAACGCAAAGGCATCATCCTCGCTGGCGGCTCCGGTACCCGGCTCCATCCGCTCACCTGCAGCATCAGCAAGCAGCTCATGCCCGTGTACGACAAACCCATGATCTACTATCCGCTCAGCGTGCTGCTGCTGGCGGGCATACGGGAAACAGCCGTCATCACGACGCCGGAGCACGCGCACCTCTTTCAGATGCAGCTGGGAGACGGCAGTCAGTGGGGCTGCAGCCTGACATACATCGAGCAGCCGCGTCCCGAAGGACTGGCGCAGGCATTTCTGCTGGCGGAAGACTTTCTGGCGGGCGCGCCGTCCTGCCTGATTCTCGGCGACAATATCTTTTTCGGGCAGGGACTGGCGGAACTGCTGGCCAGAGCCGACGCGCGCGCGCAGGGCGCGACGGTCTTCGGCTATCACGTCGGTGATCCGCAGCGGTACGGCGTGGTTGAATTTGACCGCCGGGGACAGGCCATCAGCATTGAGGAAAAACCCGAAGAGCCCAAGTCCAATTATGCCGTCACCGGCCTGTATTTCTATGATGCGCAGGTTGTGGACATTGCCCGGTCCATCAAACCGTCCGCTCGCGGCGAACTGGAAATTACCGACGTCAACAACCGCTACCTGCAGCAGGGCAGTCTGCATGTGGAACGCATAGGGCGAGGCGTGGCCTGGCTGGATACGGGGACGCACGAATCTCTGCTGGCGGCAGCCAACTTTGTGCAGGCCGTACAGTTGCGGCAGGGCCTCAAAGTGGCCTGCCCGGAAGAAATCGCCTGGCGCAAGGGCTTCATTTCCGGCGATCAGCTGCGCAAGCTGGCGCTGCCGCTGTGCAAGTCAGGATACGGACAGTATCTGCTGGAACTGGCCGACGGCGACACCTGGCTCGGCGAGAGCCTGACTTGACGATTTGTTTTGAGGGGGAAGAAAACCCTTTGCTCTGCTGTCGATGGCCGTTGTGGCGAAGGATGCCAGGGGCATCGACAGCAGAGATGCGGGATTCCCTTCCCCCGGAATAAGGAAGAACAGAAAAAACGAGGGCCGGTCTTCGCTACAGACGCACGGGGAGCGGCCCGAAGGCTTCCTCATAGCGGCGCGTAAAGGCTTCGCGGCTGTAGGCGTGCTCCTGCGTTCCCACATGCTCGATGGCGTAGGTGGCGCTGACGGCCCCGATTTTCGCCGCTTCCGGCACGGAAAGGCCGCGCGCGATGCCCGTCAGCAGACCGGCGCGATGCGCGTCGCCCGCTCCGGTGGGATCGGCCACCTTGCGGCAGTTCAGCGCCGGAATGCGCACATCCGTTCCGTCGGCGGAGCGCACGCGCTGCCCTTCCGCGCCCAGAGTGGTCACAAGCCAGCGCGTTTTCTGCAGCAAATCCTCTTCCCGCAGCTCCAGCTTTTTGCAGACCATGCTGATTTCATAATCATTGGTCACGCAGGCAAAGGAGCCCTCGATACCTGCCGCAAGATCCTCCTTGCTCAGCACGGGCAGCTGCTGCCCCGGATCGTAGATGTAACGCACGCCCTTTTCCTTGTAGAAGGCGGGAAGACGGCGCATGTCCTCCATGTTGCCGGGCGAGACAATGCCGATATCCGTCGTCGCGTCCAGATGCGGGAAAGCATAATCCGACGGCGTGTTCATGGCTCCGGGATAAAAGCCCGTGATCTGATTACCGTTCAAATCGCTCGTGATGTAGCACAGCGCCGTGAAAACATCGGGAACGCGACGCACGCCTTCCAGCGAGACGCCCTGTTCCTCAAGGAAGCGGGCGTAACCGTCGAAGTCCCGGCCTGCGGCGGCCACCAGCACGGGCTTTTCGCCCAGCAGGGCCAGACTGTAGGCGATATTCCCCGCGCAGCCGCCGCGCCGCTCATCCATGCTGTCCACCATGAAACTGACGCTGATCATGCGCAGCTTGTCCATGAGGATATGATCGTGCAGATTGCCCTTGAACGTCATAATACGGTCAAAGGCCAGAGAGCCGGAAACATAGATAGACATACTATTTTCTCCTGAAAGTATTTTTCGCCGGTGCGGTTCCGCTGCGGATAAAAAAACCGGCCGGGAAACGGCCGTCAGGAAAGGGACTCTTCCGCAAGGGGCGTTCCGCCGCCGGGAAAGGAATTGTCCGCAATCCATTGCAGAAAGGGTTCGTGCCCGTCGCACGGAGGCAGCGCCATGACGCAGGGGACTTCATAGGGATGTTCGCGCACAATCAGCGCACGCGCCTCCGCAAAGGCCGTCCGCGCAACCTGCGCCAGCAGCAGACATTCGCCGTGTTCATGCACGGCATCGCGCCAGCGGTACACGGACAGGACGCCCGGCACAAGATTCACCCCTGCCGCCAGGCGCGCTTCCACCAGACGGCGGGCAAGGCGCAGGCCGGACTCCCGGTCCGGCATGGTCACATAGACAAGCAGACTCATAACGTTCCTCCCGATTCGCTCCGGGCGCAGCGCCAGAGTACACGGCACAGGACAAAAAACAAAGGGGCTCGCGAGGGCTTTTCCCCGTTCCGCCGGGGAGATCCGCAAGCGGGCGTATTGCCGCGAGCCGCAGGCTGTGGCATATAGCAAGGTCATGCGGAACACAAAATTGCCCAAGGGCGCGCGCGAACGCGCCGAGCAGGTCCTGACGGCGCTGAAGGCGCGTTACCCGGTCCCGGCCACCCATCTTGAGGCCCGGGATGCCTGGCAGCTGCTGGTCGCCACCGTGCTGGCGGCACAGTGTACGGATGCGCGCGTGAATACCGTCACCCCCGAGCTTTTCCGGCGCTGGCCCGGCCCGAAGGAGCTGGCGCAGGCGCTTCCGGGAGAACTGGAAGAAGTCATCCGCAGCACGGGCTTTTACCGCAGCAAGGCCAGAAACCTTCTGGGCGCGGCCCGCCGTGTCACGGATGTCTACGGCGGCGACGTGCCCCGCAGCATGGCGGAACTGACGACGCTCCCGGGCGTGGCCCGCAAGACCGCCAATGTGGTTCTGTACGGGGCCTACGGCATCAATGAGGGGCTGGCCGTGGATACGCATGTGAAGCGCATCTGCTATCGTCTCGGCCTGACGACGCGGACTGATCCGGTTGACGTGGAGCAGGATCTCATGAAACTGCTGCCGCAGCCGGAATGGGGCGGCTTCAATCACCGTATGGTCTGGTTCGGACGCGATGTCTGCCACGCGCGGGGTCCCCGCTGCGGCGAATGCGAAATGGGAGGCTTCTGCCCCCGGCGCGAACCGCCCGCCGCCCGAAAGAAAAACGCCCCCGGAAAGCCGCATGCGCCGTCGTAGGGCCGGAACAATGATGCCCGCGTTTTCGCCCAGCGAAGAAGGTTAAGCTTTCCGCTGTCTGCCCGATAAGGAGTTCAGACGCCGAGCGGCGTTCAGAAGATGCACGAGGTCGCCATGTCGCAAAACAGCCTGCTCACGCCCAAGAACAACGAGCTCGAAATCATCGAGTTTCTGATCGAGGAATCTCTGCCCGACGGTTCCACCTATGTGGGCTCCTACGGCATCAACGTTGCCAAGGTACTGGAAATCATCCGCATGCCTACCGTGACCAGCATGCCCAACGCCAGTCATCCCTCCAGCCTCGGCACGTTCAATCTGCGCGGCAAGGTCCTGCCTCTGGTGGATCTGGGGGCATGGCTGGGCAAGACTCTGGTCAAGAATCCCACCAACAAGGTGCTCGTGACGGAATTCTGCGGCGTGCAGGCGGCCTTCCTTGTTTCGGCCGTTACCAGCATCCATCGCCTTACCTGGGATCAGATTGAACCGCCGAACCACCATGTACAGAGCTATTCGCAGTCTTCCATTACGGGCGTCCTGCGTATCAACGAACGCGTCCTCTTCATTCTGGACATGGAAAAAATCCTTGCCAGCCTCGACCCCTCGCTGGACATGTCCCATGTGGAAGTGGACACCACGCCGGTGGAAGACGCGGGCAAGTTCCACCTGCTGGTGGTGGACGACTCCAGCGCCATTCGCCATATCATGCGCTCCTCGCTGCTCCAGTCCGGTTTTCAGGTAACGGACAAGGCCACCGGCAAGGACGCCTGGAGCTACCTTCAGCAGCTGCGCGACGAATGCGTGAACAAGGGAGAAAGCCTGACGGATCATGTCCATGTCATCATCTCAGACATCGAAATGCCTGAAATGGACGGCCACAGCCTGACGGCGCACATCCGCAGCGATCCCGCCATGCGCAACATCCCCGTCATTCTCTTTTCATCCCTGATTACGGATGCCGTCCGCGCCAAGGGGGAAAAGGTCGGGGCCGACAGGCAGGTTTCCAAGCCGGATCTGCCGCGCCTCAATCAGATCATCCGGGAACTCATTTCCGTCAAGCTGCACCGCTAGTGGCCGGACGCCATGAATCTTTTTGATTATAATCCCGCGGTTGTCCTCAGCTTCATTCTGACGCTGATGCGCGTGAGCATCATCATGTTCATGCTGCCCATCTTTTCGACCCAGAACATCCCCACAACCGTCAAGGGCGCCGTATCCATCGTCTTCACTCTGGGCGTATGGCCCGTCGTCTCTCTTTCGGGCGCGTTCATGCCCGCTCACCCCTTTGACATTGCCATCATGCTGCTTGGCGAGCTGGTCATCGGCCTGGTGCTCGGCATGATCGTCAACTTTCTCTTCATGGGTATTCAGGCGGGCGGCGAGCTGCTGGGCTTCCAGATGGGCTTTGCCATGATTACCTTTGCCGATCCCATCAGCGGCAACAATACCGGCGCAACATCCTTCTTTATCTGGATGGTCTCGCTTCTGACCTTCCTGTCGCTGGATGGACATCTTTATATGATTCGCGGCTTTGCGGCGACCTTTGACCTCATCCCGCCGGGGGGGCTCTTCATTGGTCAGGCGCTGCTGGATCAGGTCGTCGGTCTGTCCGTCGGCATGTTCCGTCTGGCACTCAAGATATGCGCTCCCGTCATGGTGGCGCTGTTCATGGTTGAAGTGGCGCTCGGCCTCGTAGCCCGCACCTCGCCGCAGATTCACATCATGGAATTTGGCTTTCCCATCAAGATCAGCGTGGGCTTCTTCTTTATCGGTCTGATTTTCCAGATTATGGCCCAGCACATCGGCTCGTTCATTTCCGGCATGGACGGCCTGTTCACCAACATCCTCCGGGCCATGAGTCCGCTCTACAACTAGAGCATTTTCAGTTTGAAATACTTTGCATTTCAAACCATACGGCCTGTCGTTTCGCGGAAAAAGCGCGGTTTTTCCGCTCACTTCGGGCCGGGCGGCGCTGTGCCGCCGCCTCGCGTTTCACCTTTTTCAAAGTTGAAACGCTCTAGAGCATTTTCAGTTTGAAATACTTTGCATTTCAAACCATACGGCCTGTTGTTTTGCGAAAAAAACGCTGTTGTTCCGCATAGTTTGTTCCGGGAAACACCATCTGTCACCCGGAACAACAGCCCAGAGAACATAAAGATACCCCCGGCAACGCGATACGGAAAACGCGCCGCCGGGGGATATTTTTTCAAGGTGCAACGTTTCAAACCATACGGCCTGTCGTTTCGCGGGAAAAAACACGTTTTTCCGCTCACCTTGGGCCGGGCGGCGCTGTGCCGCCGCCTCGCGTTTCTCCTTTTTCAAAGGTGAAACGCTCTCTATTTCCCCCGTTCCTGCGAACGAATCACGGCTTTTGCATCGGGGTCGCCGTTCTTGGCAGCCAGCCGGTACCAGCGATTGGCCTCGCTCAGATTGGCGGGAACGCCGGTCCCCTGATCATACATCAGGCCAAGGCTGTACTGCGCCGTGGCATCGCCCTGATCGGCGGCCTTGCGGTACCATTCCACGGCCTTGACGTAGTCCTGCGCCACGCCGCGCCCCTGCTCGTACATGTAGCCCAGGTTGTACTGCGCTTCGGCCAGCCCGTGATCCGCCGCGCGCTGATACCATTGCAGGGCCCTGGCATTGTCCTGCGCATAACCGCGCCCCTCGGCGTACATGTAGCCCAGCACATTCTGCGCCCGGGCGTGATCCTGCTCCGCGGCCTTTTCCAGCCAGTGAACGGCCTTCACATCATCCTGAAGCTCGCCCTTGACGCTCATGTACAGACGCCCCAGATTATACTGGGCATCCGCCAGTCCCTGATTGGCGGCCCGGCTGTACCATTCAATGGCGCTTTCCTGACTCCTGCGCACGCCGCGCCCCTGCGAATACAGATAGGCAAGGTTGCACTGAGCCACGGCATGCCCCTGCTCCGCGGCCTTGCGGAACCAGCGTGCCGCCTCGCCGTAATGCCGCTTGACGCCCTGTCCGCGCGCGTACGCCGTGCCGATGGCGTTCTGGGCCCGGATATCTCCCTTCTGGGCCGCCTCCTGAAACAATGTCGCCGCATAGACAGGGCTGCGGCGCGTGCCGCGCCCTTCCAGCGCCAGACGCCCCATGACGTACATGGCTTCGGGCTGTTTCTTTTTCACCAGCGGTTTGAGCAGCTCCACGGCCTTTTCCGCATTGTCCGCATCCAGCGCGGCCTGCACTTCCGTAAGACTTGCCGCTTCCGGCGCGGCGGCCCCGGCGGCTTCGGCGGCCGCCGCCTTTTCCGCAGCCGGAGCGCCGAAAGCGTCAGGGCTCCCACCCAGCGCCATACACAGGCACAGCGCCATTAAACCCAATTTTTGTTTCGTCATTATTTTATCAGCCTGTTGAGAGTCCGTATCCAGAGAGGGACGGGAGAGCCGTCCGTTGTCCGGGCATGGCAGCGGCAGAAATCGCGCCGCACACGCTGCACAGCCTCGCTGCGCCACCAGACAAGCGGATCATCCCAGACCTCGTAGACTTTGGCGGCTGCGCTTTCCGCTGTGGGCTGCCAGATGCCGGCTTCGGCCAGCGCATCAATCCAGGCTCCGGCCTCCGCTGTCTGCGGCCAGACATCCCGCGTCCAGAAGGCAATGGTCGGCACATTGGCGGCCAGCGCCTGCAGAAGCGTTGTGCAGTTATGATCCAGCACAAGCAGCCGGCAGGACAGCATATGTTCTTCCAGCGATCCGGTGCACAGATGCACGTGCGGGAAACGGGGCAGCAGCCACGGCGCGTCTTCCAGCGATCCCGGCACATCGAAATACGGGCGATAATAGGTCACATCCTGCACGGCGCGCGGCAGGGCCTCCAGAAACCACTGCTTATCCTCCCGGTACTGAACCATCTGCAGCGGCGTCGGACGGGCATCCAGGCGATAGGCGTACAACGGCATTTCCGTGCCGACCAGAATCAGCCGGCCGCTGCCGCCCCGCCAGGCATCCTTCATGGCCGCAAGCTGCGGATAGGGCAGAGGAAGCCAGCAGGGGCCGTCTCCCTTACCAAGGCCGCGCGCAGTATAGGAATCCCAGCCCCAGGTAAAAAAGGCGTGCTGGCTGAATTCCACCACGGCCGTGGCGCAGGCCGTGGCAATCTGACCGTAGTTACCGCCATGCTGCACATAGGCAAGGCGGTGCCCCTGTGCGCGCCACTCCGCCAGAAAACGCCTGTATTCCGCATCTTCATATGCGGCGACGCTGGCAACACGCAGATGCCGCCTGCCCAGCGGCGGGAAAATGGCCGGCGGGTGCTCCAGACGCCGCAGACTCTCCGGCAGGGCCGCCATAAACAGAGGCAGAGGGTCCAGCGGCAGAGCACAGACACGCCCGGTAGCCTCGGAACCGAAGGCCTCGCGCAGGCTGCGCCCGCGATCCTCGCCCGCGCATTCACCGCGCAGAGCAAGAGAAAAGCGCAGCGCCTGCGTCAGACTCATCCCCTTGAGCCGGGGGAAGGGCAGACGCAGCAGCAGCTCCCGCAGGCGCTGTTTCAAAGCGGCGCGTCGGCCGCTTTGCGGCATATCTTCCTCCCGGGAAAAATGCCGTTCCATCTCCGGCAACGCAATCCTGCGCCAGGCGGCGGGCCATTGCGCCTCCAGCAGACGTGAAAAAAGCCAGTGATTGAACTCCGCCCCCAGCGCTCCGTGCAGGACCACGTCCTGATCCGTGCCGAAGACAAAACGGCAGTTCTCCGGCAGCAGCTCCACTTCCAGCGGGCTGTCGCCCCATGCCGCGCACAGGGCCTGCACGCGCTTCTGCCGTTCCACAATCTGACTGGCCACGACGATGGCCCACGGAGCCAGCAGCGTCTCCCAGTAGCTTTCCGGCAAATCCGCCCAGTGCGGACAGAGCTGCGCCGCCACGCGGGGAATACTGTCCGCGCAGAGGGCCTGCGCCTCCTCCGCGGCCCGCGCCGCCTCGTCCGCGCAGCGCAACGGCTCCGGCGGAAAGAGAAAACGCTCTTCCCAGTCGGGAAAGAATTCCTCCTGCCCGGCAAAACACCACGGCCCGGACGGACGAAAGAATTCCGGGGTTGCGCCGGAAGGCATCAAGCCCAGCACAAGCCGGGGACAGGCAGCAGACGGGCCAGAAGAGTCCACCATGAAGTTCTCCGCAGTTTTTTCCCGAACCTGATCAGCAGACGCAAAAGCGCATTGCGCTTTTGCGTCTGCATACCAACCAACCTTTCATACGGCGAAAAATCCCCGGCAGACGCTTCCGCGACCCGCCCGAAGCATCAGACCGGTCACGGAAGCTCGTCGGGAAAGAAGAGACACCCGGCTCAGCCGCGGGCCTCGCCGTCATCCAGATCACTCCAGCGCAGCACCGTGTCTTCGGGGATGTCCCTGCGGGCGCGCATGGTCAGCACTTCGTCGTAATTTCGCGGCGAAATGCCGTGAGCGGGGCGCTTCCACGTCAGATCGGCAGGCGAGATCCGGCTTCCCGCCGTAATGGCCCGAGCGGCCACCAGCGAACGCCGCGCATTGCGGCGGGCAGGTTCTTCCTCGGGCAGGGCGCGCAGGGCAAAATCGCCCACGCTGGCCAGCGTCCGTTCAAGACGGGCATAGAAGCGCTTGAGGTCTTCCTTGTCCATGGCGTGATAATGATCGTTGCCCGGCAGCGTCTTGTCGTGGCTGAAATGCTTTTCCAGAATCCGCGCCCCAAGCAGAGTAGCCGTCTCCAGAATGTGCATATCGTCGGGCAGCGTGTGATCCGAGTAGCCGATGACGTGCTGCGGGAAGTGACGCTGCAGGCCCCTGATCATGCCCAGCGCGGCATTTTCGTCCCGGGTGGGGTAGTTCAGCACGCAATGCAGCAGGGCCAGGGGATTGCCCCTGGCCTCAATCCACTCCACGGCCTCGGCGATCTCATGCAGATGGGCCGCCCCTGTGGACAAAATAATGGGTTTGCCGAAGTCGCAGAGAATCTCAATAAAGGGCCTGTTGGTGATATCCGACGAGGATATTTTGAACACATCCATAAGATCATTGAGAAAATGCGCCGACTCGACATCAAAGGGCGTGGACATGAAGGCAATGCCCGCGGCATCGCAATGCTTTTTGAGCGCCTCGAACTCGTTCTTCCAGAAGGAGTCATGCTTCTTGAAGAGTTCGTACTGGCTGCGCGTCGGCTCCTTGGAGGTATCCCAGTAGGCCGGAGAATCCCTGGACGCCAGCGTCGCCGCCTTGTAGGTCTGGAATTTGATGGCGTCCGCGCCGCCCTCGGCGGCTTCGTCAATCAGGCGGCGGGCAATATCCATGCTGCCTTCATGGTTGACGCCGGCCTCGGCAATGACATAGGGAACCGCAATGCGTTCCTGCGGCGCGACCTCTTCAAATATCTGCATGATATTCATCATTGTGTCCTTGCATGGCCTCCCGTTTCGCAGGGAGGGAAAAAGATAGGGCAGCGCCAGTCTAGCTTTTTGCCGCGCGAAAGAAAAGCGGCGTCCCCCCATCGCCCCGCCTTGGCAAGGGGGCTCTCCTTCGCTATTGTGAAACGCCCGCAATCAACGGGCAGGGGAAGACTATGCAGCGAATCAGCCGGGGCTATGCCGCCGCCCTGACGGCAACCGTCATCTGGTCGGGCAACTTCGTCGTGGCACGCGCCGTTGCCGACATGATTCCCCCGTGGCAGTGCAATTTCTGGCGCTGGCTTGTGGCGCTTCTCGCGCTGCTGCCCTTTGCCTGGAAGCATCTGGCCGCCGACTGGCCTCTGATTCGCGCCCACGCCCGCTACCTGACCATACAGGCCATTCTGGGCGTCACCCTTATGAATACCCTCATCTACAAGGCCGGGCAGACCACGGAAAGCCTCAATATGGCACTGCTCGTGCCGACAGCCCCCGTCGTCATCCTGCTCCTGTCCCGCATTCTTTACGGAGAAGCCATTTCCCCCCGCCGTCTGCTCGGCGTATGCCTTGTGGTGGCGGGCGTCATCATTCTCGTCAGCCGGGGGGACTGGGAGCGTCTTGCGGCTCTGCGCCTGAACAGCGGCGATTTCTGGGCCCTGGGCGGCGCGCTCTGCTTCGGGCTGTATTCCCTTTTCATGCGGCGACGGCCTGCCGGTCTTTCCGCTT
>CAMBWG010000009.1 GCA_945871415.1 uncultured Desulfovibrio sp. | reverse complement strand
CCTGTATCCTTTGGAGAAAACTTGTATAGCAAGGTGTATGCCGGACATTCTCTTATTTGAAGCAGCTTGTAAATTTATGGTAACAGGCCCGAAGGCATTTCAGTTTGAGCGTATCAAACCATATATTGCCTGTTATTTCGCGGGAAAAACGCGTTTTTTCCGCTCACTTTTGGCCGGGCGGCGCAGTGCCGCCGTCGCGCCTCTTGCCTTTTTCAAAGGCAGAATGTTTTATCGAGGGACAACAAGGAGTCTGGCGAGCATGGGGAAAACGTCGCGTGAAGTGTTGGGAACCCGTCTGGGATTTTTGCTGCTGTCGGCCGGTTGTGCCATCGGCCTCGGCAATATCTGGCGTTTTCCCTATATTACCGGTCTGTATGGCGGCGCCGCCTTCGTCATCATCTATTTGTGCTGTCTGCTGGCCGTTACGCCCATTCTGATTATGGAAATTGCCGTGGGACGCGCCGCCCGCTGCAATATGGGGCGCGCTCTGCGCAAGCTGGAGCCGGAGGGGACCTGGTGGCATCGCTTCGGCTGGCTGGCGCTGGTGGGCAGTTATCTGCTCATGATGTTTTACACCGTGGTGACGGGCTGGCTGCTCTCCTACTGCTGGTTTGCGCTGACCGGCCAGCTTTCCAGCCTTGACCCGGAAGGGGTGAAGAACTTCTTCTTCGGCACGCTGGCGGATGTCAAAGGGCAGGTTCTCGGCATGAGCGTTGCCGTGGGCGTGGGCTGCCTTGTCTGTTCGCTGGGCGTGCAGCGGGGGATAGAGCGGATCGTCAAGCTGATGATGGCCGGTCTGTTCCTCATTCTGATTCTGCTTGTCTTCCGTTCGCTGACCCTGCCGGGAGCGGGGGAGGGCGTTGCCTTCTATCTGGCCCCGGATTTCGGGCGACTGTTTGACAAGGGCTTTTTCAGCGCCTGCAATGCGGCTCTGAATCAGGCCTTTTTCACCATTTCCGTGGGCATCGGCTCCATGACCATTTTCGGCAGCTACCAGCCCGACAATCGCAGTCTGGCGGGCGAGGGCGCCTGGATTGTGAGCATGGATACCTTTGTGGCCATCATGGCGGGGCTGGTGATTTTCCCCGCGTGCTTTGCCTTCGGCGTGGATGCCGGCGGCGGGCCGGGGCTTATCTTCGTGACGCTGCCCAATATCTTCAATGTGATGGATGGCGGACGCATCTGGGGTATATTGTTCTTCGTCTTCATGGCCTTTGCCGCCCTTTCCACGGTCATTGCCGTGTTCGAGAACATCATTTCCTACAGCATCGACGTCTGGGGCATGTCGCGCCGCGCCTCGTCCGCTCTGCATTTTGTGGGCCTGTGGCTCTGCTCGCTGCCGTGCGCGCTGGGCTTCAATGTCTGGGCCGACTTCCAGCCTCTGGGAAAGGGAAGCAGCGTGCTTGATCTGGAGGACTTTCTGATCAGCAACAACCTGCTCTTTGTGGGGACGCTGATGTTCCTTTTCTTCTGCTGCACGCGCTGGGGCTGGGGATGGAAGAATTTTCTGGCAGAGGCCAACAAGGGGGAAGGTCTGCGTTTCCCGCACTGGCTGAAAGGGTATCTGACCTATGTTCTGCCCTGCCTGATCATCCTTGTTTTTGTCATGGGTTATGTGGAGCGCCTGAGCAAGTAAGCCGGGCCGGAGTCTGGGAGTCGTTTTTATGGCAGAGAAAAAAACGCGTGAAATGTTGAGCAGCCGTCTGGGCTTTCTGCTGCTGTCGGCGGGCTGCGCCATCGGTCTTGGCAATGTCTGGCGCTTCCCGTACATCACGGGCAATTACGGCGGGGCCATCTTTGTCGGCATTTTCCTGATCTGTCTGCTGGCCGTGGTGCCCATCATGATCATGGAGTTCGCGGTGGGGCGCGCCGCCCGGCGCAATATGGGGCTGGCCTTCGGCCGTCTGGAGCCCGAGGGGACCCACTGGCACCGCTTCGGCTGGTGGGCGCTGGTGGGCAGTTACGTGCTCATGATGTTCTATACCGTGGTGACGGGCTGGATGCTTCTCTACTGCTGGTATACGGCTTCGGGCGCGCTGAGCGGGTTGCAACCGGCTCAGGTGGGAGCCTTCTTCGGCGAGGTGCTCGGGAGCGCCGGCACGCAGGTGCTGGGCATGACGCTGGTGGTGCTCATTGGTTCCGGCATCTGCGCCATGGGCGTGCAGAAGGGCGTGGAGCGCGTGGTCAAGCTCATGATGGTCGGTCTTGTGCTTATCCTGCTGGTGCTGGTGGTGCGCGCACTGCTGCTGCCCGGGGCCCTGGAGGGCGTGCGCTTCTACCTTGTGCCCGACGTGGATCGCTTCCTGGAAAAGGGCGTGTTCAACGTCATCAGCGCCGCCATGAATCAGTCCTTCTTCTGTCTGTCCGTCGGCATCGGCGCCATGACCATTTTCGGCAGCTATCAGAGCAAGGAGCGCGCCCTGACCGGCGAGGCTCTCTGGATTACGCTGTTCAATACGCTGGTGGGTATTTTTGCCGGTCTGATTATATTTCCCGCCTGCTTCTCGTTCGGGGTGTCGCCCAATTCCGGTCCCGGTCTTGTGTTCGTGACGCTGCCCAATATCTTCAACAACATGTTTCTCGGCCGGTTGTGGGGAACGCTGTTCTTCATCCTCATGGCCTTTGCGGCGCTGTCCACCGTCATCGCCGTGTTCGAGAATATCATTTCCTACAGCGTGGACGTCTGGGGCATGCCGCGCCGCCGGGCTGTGGTGCTGCATCTGATCGGCCTCTGGGTGCTTTCCCTGCCGTGCGCGCTGGGCTTCAATCTCTGGTCCGACTTCCAGCCCTTCGGAAAAGGCACGTCGGTGCTGGATCTTGAAGACTTCATCATCAGCAACCATATGCTGCCTCTGGGCGGCCTGTTCTTCCTGCTGTTCTGCTGCATTCGCTACGGCTGGGGCTGGGACAAGTTCATTGCCGAAACGGATACCGGCGAAGGCATGAAGTTCCCTGCCTGGCTGCGGCCGTATCTGACCTATATTCTGCCTCTGGTGATTCTCTTCCTGTTCGTCATGGGCTATGTGGATCGCTTCGGCGGCAAGTAGGCTTTCGTTTTCATACAGCCCGGAAGGCACGCTTTCCGGGCTGTACGGGAGAAGCAACAAGGCTGTCCAGTCCTGCTTTTCCGCTTCCTGCCCACAGAAAAGCCGTGTGTCGTCCCTGAGACTTGCCCTTCTTACCGGCTCAAGGCATACTGACCCTGCTTTGCGGCAAAATTCGCCTTACAAGGAGAAATCATGAGCGAACTGCTGTTGAACAGCCGCCCCGTGCGCAAAAAGTCCGTGCTGCGCGAATACGCGGAAGCGCTTTTTGTTGCCCTGCTCATTGCTTTTGTCATCAGAACTTTTGTGGTGCAGGCTTTCAAAATTCCCTCTGAATCGATGGTGCCGACGCTGCTGGTGGGCGATCATCTGCTGGGCAACAAGTTTGCCTATGGCATCAAGGTGCCGTTTACGGATTTTTATATCTACAAGGGGGAAGACCCCAAGCGTGGGGATGTCGTTATTTTTGAATATCCCAACGATCCTTCGGTGGATTACATCAAACGCGTTATCGGCGTACCCGGCGACACAATCAAGGTCGTCAACAAGCAGTTGTACGTCAACGGCGAAGCCGTACGCGAACCGTATATTCAATTCATCGACGGCGACAGCATTCGTCCCATTCGCGACAATTTCGGCGAAGTGACAGTTCCCCCCGGCAAATACTTCATGATGGGCGATAACCGGGATAATTCCGAGGATTCGCGCTTCTGGGGTTTTGTGGATCGGTCGGCCATGCGCGCCAAGGCCTGGCGCATTTACTGGTCGTGGGAAGGCTTTTCCGGCAAGGGCGTGAGCGAAAGCGTCCGCTGGGATCGTCTTGGTATGGAAGTTAAATAAATTCCATATGATGACGGGGAAAGTCTTTTCTTTTCCCGCTTCCGCAGGGGCAGGCGCAATGCTTGCGCGGCTCCCGCTCTTTTGCTAATCTGCGCCACAGTCTGCGAGAGTGGCGGAATTGGTAGACGCACTGGACTTAGAATCCAGCGGCCTGGCCATGCGGGTTCAAGTCCCGCCTCTCGCACCAGTTTTGCAGCTGAAAGAGCGGTCGCGTTCCCGGAACGTGACCGCTCTTTTCTTTTTCACTCTTCGGCAGCGGCCCGGATTTGCCGAAAAAATGTAAAGCTCCGCTCCAGAGTATTTTCAGTTTGAAATGCGAAGCATTTCAAACCATACGGCCTGTGCCGCCGCCTCGCATTTCAACTTTGAGATGTAAAAAGAATATCCTTATCTGCCGCTATGAAAATGGCGCGCTGAGAAATACAAACGGCAACGATTACGACATATGAATCGAGAGCTTTCTCTCATTTCAAAGTTGAATTGCTCTAAAAAAGAAAATCCGGCACAGGGCCGGGCGTGTTATTGTTGTATTCCCGTGCAGATAGTTTCTTTATTCGTCAAAGCCCTGTTTCTCTGTCAGAAGGCGGGGGCTTTACTACAGATATCATGGTTCAGGAAAATACGGATAAGTTCCCTGTCATTTTTGTCCAGAAAGATAAATTCAAGGTTGTCATAGCCATTACGAAAATTTTTTTTGTTTACATCACAGAGGTATCCGGAAAAGGCCTTTCTCATGAGAGATTCGGAAAAGTGCGCGTAAGCCTCTTCTCTTGTTCCATTTGTTATAGCGATGGTCTGTGTTACCCTGTTGTTTTTCGGATCAAAAGAGATATCTTTAAGGAACCTTGTTTCTTCCAGCTGGAGAGGCAGTTGTTTTTTTATTTCCGCGATGCTCAATTCTTTTTTGAATGCCACGTGCGTGGGCAGGTCAAATTTTTTCGTCAGCATATCGTCAGAAAGAGTTGTACAGGCCGCAGAACAGAGAAGAAAAGCAACCGGCCCTATCTTTTTACAGATCGCGTTCATGATTATACCGGCAATGACTCCGTGCATATCTTTCTCTCGCAGAGGAAAGGCGGTCACGCTCCGAAAGCGTGCCCGCCTCTGTTCTTTCTTCATCCTTCCGGGGGACGGTCGGCACTGGAAACGCGTCGGCGTATCCGCAGCTTTTCATCCTCCTGAATAAAGCGCGTTTGGGGAAGGGGAGGGGGCCCGGGGGAGGGGGAACCGCTTTGCGCGCCAGCGAAAGGGGTTCCCCCTCCCCCTGTAACCTGACCTCTCGTCTTCAAAATCAGCCCCGGCGCATCTGTTCCACCAGCGCGCTCAGTTCCTTTGCCTGCTGCGCCAGCTCGGCAATGGCCTGGGCGGATTCGTTCAGGGTCTGCGCCATGCTGGCAGCCGTCAGATTGACCTCGTTGATGGAGCGGTTGATCTCGTCGCTGGCGGCGGATTGTTCCTGACTGGCGGTGGCGATGGCGCTGACTTCGTCGGCGGTATTGTCGGCATCCTGAACGATGGCTTCCAGAGCCGCGCCGGCCTGCGTCGAGTATTCCGTTGCCTGCTGAATTTCATTCACCGTGGTGTCAACGGCCGCCATGCTCTTGTTCATGCTGGACTGGATAGACTGAACGGCGCCACTGACTTCGCTGGTGGAAGCCATGGTCTTTTCAGCCAGCTTGCGGACTTCGTCGGCAACGACGGCGAAACCGCGTCCGGCCTCGCCGGCACGTGCGGCTTCAATGGCCGCATTGAGCGCCAGCAGGTTGGTCTGATCCGCAATGTCGGAGATAACGCCCATGACCTGCGTAATGGATGTTGCGTGCCGGTTCAGCTCGCCCATGTCCTCTTTCAGAGCCACGGATGCGGCATGCATGCGGCGCGTGCTTTCCAGCGAGGCGGTGACAATATCCTTGCCGGCATTGGCCTGCTGCCGTGTGCCCGCCGAGGTCTGGGACGCATCGGAGGCATTGCGGGCCACTTCCTGAACGGTAGCCGTCATCTCGTTCATGGCGGTGGCGGCTTCGCTCAGGCGTGTTGCCGCGTTGCCGGCATTCCTGCTGACCTGATCAATCTGTGCGGACAGGCGGCTGGAGGCGGACGACAGGGCGTTGACAATGCCTTCAAGCTGTTCGGCGGCGGTCAGAATGCCGATGCGTTTGGCTTCTTCGGCATCCTTGCGGGCCTTGTCGGCGGCTTCCACGGCCTGCCGGGCGATTTCCGTCTGCTTGCGGGCCTCGTCGGTCTGCTGCTGCGAGGTGGAGAGAAGATCCCGCAGATGGGCCACCATACGGGAAAGCGCGTCGTTCAGATGCCGCAGTTCGCCGTAGAGGCGCGTCGTATGGGGCCGGGCGTTGAGGTCGCCGGTGGCAACGTCGTCGGCGTAGCGCACAAGGGCCTTCAGAGGCGTGCTGATGGACGTTGCCAGCAGCAGGCCGAGAATGACCATGAGGGCGGTTACCGAGAGGCTGACGATGGCGATGATGCGGATGGCGGACGTTGTGGGCGCGAAGATTTCGTTTTCATCTTCGGCATAGAGGATTTTCCAACCGTAATCCGTGGTGTGCGACGTTACCTTGACGAGCTGATCGCCGTTGGGAACCGTATGAACGCCGTCCGGCTGGCGCATGACCTCTTCCAGCCCGGCATCTTTGAATTCCTTGCCGAGGAATTTTCCTTCGTCAGACGGCGAAAGGGGAGAGCAGAGAATGCGCCCCGTATTTTCGATCAGGAGAAAACGCCCGGATCTGCCCAGCTGCATGGAGCTGATAAGCCGCGACAGATCTTCAAGAGAAAGATCGATGCACAGAATGCCGGTCACCTTGCCCGCAGCATTCCGCAGTTTGCAGGTGATGCTGGTGACGTAGATATTCTTGATATTGCGGTAGACGGTGCTGAGTCCCAGATCGGACGCGTTCTTCATGGCTTCGAGATACCAGGCGCGTCTGGACATATCCCGGTGCGCAGGCACGTTGACGGTTTCCAGCGAGGTGGCGTAGCTGCCGTCCGCATAGCCTATGAAAATCTGGGAATAGTCCTTGTTGACCGCCGCCATGCGGACAAGATGCTCGGTAATGGAGCGCGCCTCGGGAGAGAGATCGGCATGACGATAGACGGTATCGCTGTTTTCATCCCGGAAGTTGCGGAACTTGCCCAGGCCGTCAATGACTTCCGGGATGCGGCCAAGATCGGCGGCGTTGCTCTGCGTCATGGAGATGAGCTTGCCGATGTAGGCATCAACAAGCATGAGCGCCTGCGTGCTCTTGGTGGTAAAGTCCTCAATGGCGGTATCCCGCATTTTGAGGATGGTTACTGCGCCTGTGCAGATGCTGAGGATCAGCAGCGGGCCGATGATCCCCAGTAGAATACGGGCTTTTATGCTGCCCATGGTTCCCTCCCCCGCGCATCGGAAGGCCGGGAGCGGATGCTGCTCCCGGCGGGTGCGCGGCGTGTCATGGTTCTGGCTGCGGATTCCGGTCTGCCCACCGGAGAAACGCGCCTTTGGAATGCCGGAACAACTTCACGCTGAAACTGCTCCGCGGCCATCCCGCGGACATGTTTTTAGTCGAAAATACGTCCGCGAGGAGGATGTCGTCTGCGTCTCGTTATCGTCCGAGTTCCGCGCGCCGGGCCGTGCATTTCTGCGACAGCTCCTGCAATTCGGCGTCGCCCGGCATGACGGCGAGACCTTTTTTCAGATAGCCCAGAGCGCGGACGACCTCGTCAACTTCCATAAACGCTCTGGCGATCATGGCAAAGATGGCGTTTTCATCCTTGTAATAGGTAAGCGCCTGACTGTAGAGCGCGTCGGCTTCGGAAACCTTGCCGCGTTCCAGTTCGGCGCGGGCTTCCTTCAGGGTCTTGTCCAGCGCCATCTTGCGCTGCATGGCCTCTTCATAGGGTTCTTCCTGCGTTTCCTGAGTACGCAGCGCCTTGTAGACTTTGGCAAGGATGACAAAGGCCTCCCGTTCCTTGCCGCCCTGATAGATAATCGGGGTTGCATAATGCTCCCGGAAGGCTGCCAGACTGGTAATGCTGTTGATGGCTTCGCGGAAATCGCCGCGCAGGTCCATAGGAGCCGCCTGGTTGCCGAGTTCCTTGAATGCCAGCAGGCTCAGGGCCAGGGCCCGTTCGAGTTCATTGCGGTTGGCACTGGCCTTGGCGCGGCCAAGATCCTCACGTATTTTGCGTGTATTCATGGAAAAAGCCTCGTGAAAACAAAATGGCCCGCTACGGGCATTATTAGAACTGTCGGTTGGGGTGTGCCGCAGCCGGAGAGAGCCGTCGGCCGGAGCCTCTGACAGGTATACGCGGATACCGGCCCAGAGCATTTTCCGTTTGAAACGCTGTGCGTTTCAAAACATACGGCCTGTCGTTTCGCGGAAAAGCGCGGTTTTTCCGCTTAATTCGGGCCGGGCGGCGCTGTGCCGCCGCCTGCGTGTTGCTTTTTTAAAGGTGAAAGGCTCTATCTCATCTGAATTTTGCCAAATTTGAAGCGGGAGAGCAAGAATCCCGCGTTGACGCCTTCCCCCGGCGACTGCTATCGTGCGAAAACCCGTGTAACGGGGAGTGTTTTTGCCGCGGGAGGTTCGCTTATGGCACGCATTCTTTATGGAGTGCATGGGACGGGACATGGCCATGCCATGCGCGCGCTGACCATTGCCCGCCGTTTGCGTTCCCATGATTTTCTGTTTGTTGCGGCGGATGACGCTCCCGGGGTGCTGGAAGGCGAGTTTCCCGTTCGGAGGATTCCCAATCTGGGGACCGTCTTCAAGAACTACAAGGTCGATATGGCGGCCACCATCGGGCGGGCCGTGCCTCTGCTGCTGCGCTCCGGTCATCATACGCGCTCGGTGCTGCGTATTATCGAGGAGTTCAAGCCCGACGTCTGCATGACGGATCTGGAATTCTTCGTACCGCGTGCCGCCCGTCAGGCGGGTTTGCCCTGTCTGACGCTGGATCACCAGCATGTCATTACCTGCTGCCGTCACGAACTGCCGTCCGACATGCGTTGGGATGCCTTTGTTCAGGGGCTGACGCCGCGCTGGCTTTTCCGTCCCACGGACGAAAATCTTATTGTCTCCTTCTATGCCCCTCCCGCATTGCCGCAGTATAATGTGCGTATTGTGCCGCCCATTCTGCGGGACAAGGTTCTGAATCTTCGTCCGCATGATGCCGGGCACGTCGTTGTGTATCAGAGCAACTCCACGGATCGCCGTCTGGTGGACTTTTTGCGCACGAGCACGCGGCGTCCCTGCTATGTCTTCGGCTACAGCCGTTCCGAGGGCAGCGACGGCAATGTGCATTTTATGCGCAAGAGCGAAGACGGCTTCCTCCGTCTTCTGGAGGGATGCTCCTATGTCATCCAGGGGGGAAGCCATACCCTGATGACAGAAGCCCTGTATCTGGGCAAGCCTATTTTTTCCATTCCCCTCAGGGCGATGGTGGAGCAGCGCTTCAATGCCTTCTATCTGGAAAAGCTCGGCTACGGCATCCAGTCGGATATGGCGTCCCTGTCGTCGGAGCGGCTTTTTGATTTCGAGCAGCGTCTGCCCCGCTTCCGTGCCACCATTGCCGAGGCCGGAAATTTCTGCGGCAACGATGCCGTATTCGGCCTTGTGGATGCCTTCATTCGTACCGGCGCTCTGCCGCGCGGGACCATCCCCGCGGTTGTGGAGTAGATTGCCGTTCCGCTTTCTGGCGCCAAAACGCCGTTTGTATCTTCTCTGATACAAACGGCGTTTTTACGTCATTCATTATACATAAAGAAAATATAATCCCGGGTCGGAGCATTTTCAGTTTGAAACGCTGTGCGTTTCAAACCATACGGCCTGTCGTTTCGCGGAAAAAGCGCAGTTTTTCCGCTCAGTTTTGGCCGGGCGACGCTGTGCCGCCTCGCGTTTCATCTTTTTCAAAGTTGAAACGATCTAATCAATTCCGCCGGGAAAGTGTTCGGCTTTCCATTGCGCAAAGTCCGCCTGCGCGCGCGTACTGTAGAGGGCCTTGCGATCCTGCTTTTTGGCGCGTTCGGCCAGTTCCGGCATAAGGCCGAAATGGGCGTTGGAAGGCTGGAAGCGTTTCACGGGGGTGCGCAGATGTTGCAGCAGCGCCCCCAGCGCGGTGGTGGGCGGCGGCGCGGGCAGTTTCCGGCCCTGCGCCCGTGCCACAAGCAGAAGGGCGGCCCAGAGGCCGCACGCGGCGGATTCCACATAGCCTTCCACGCCGGTAATCTGTCCGGCCAGCAGGAAACGCGGCCGGGCAACCAGCCGCAGTTCCTCTGTCAGCGCCTGCGGGGCGTTGACGTAGGTATTGCGGTGCATACTGCCGAAACGGGCAAATTCGGCCTGTTCCAGCCCGGGAACCATGCGGAAGATGCGGGCCTGCTCAGCATAGGTCAGTTTTGTCTGGCAGCCCACAAGATTGCAGGCGTCGGCATTGGCGTTTTCCGCCCGCAGCTGGAGCACGGCCCAGGGGCGGCGGCCCGTGCGCGGGTCTTCAAAGCCTACCGGCTTGAGGGGGCCGAAGGTCAGCGTTTTGGGGCCGCGTTCCGCCAGCGCCTCAATGGGCATGCAGCCCTCGAAATGCTTTTCTTTTTCAAAGTCGTGCGCCGCGACCTTTTCCGCCCCCAGCAGGGCCTCGTAAAAGGCCATGTATTCATCCCTGTTCATGGGGCAATTAAGGTAGTCCCCGCCTTCTTCCCCTTTTTCCTGCCCGTAGCGCGATGCCCGGAAGACGATGTCCTGATTAAGGGAATGCGTCCAGACAATGGGAGCAATGGCGTCATAGAAGTAGCAGTGACGTTCTCCCACGACATCGGCCAGCGAGGCTGACAGGCCGTCCGAGGCCACAGGTCCGGCCGCAATGACGACGGTTTCCATGGGCGCAAGTTCGGGATCGTCCAGCGAATCTATACGCCGATGACGCAGGGTAACGCGCGGGTGCTCCAGAATGCGCCGGGTCATGGCTTCGGCAAACGCCTCGCGATCCACGGCCAGCGCCTTACCCGCGGGAACGCGCGTGGCGTCGGCACAGGCCATGAAGGCGCTGCCCAGCGCGCGCAGCTCGGCTTTCAGCAGGCCGATGCCGGAGGCGATATCGTCCGAGCGCAGGGAATTGGAGCAGACCAGTTCGGCCAGTTTGTCGCTGACATGAGCCGGCGAGCGATGATCCGGTTTCTGCTCAAAAAGAACGACGGACAGACCGGCATCGGCCAGCCGCAGAGCACATTCGCAGCCGGCAAGACCGCCGCCTACGACGGCAAGAGGCGCTTCATTCACGCGGGATACTCCTTTTTTGCGCAGTGTGGACAAAATGCCGCGGCTTGGCAAGTCTCGCCCCCTTGCTCCCCGGGGGCTCCTGCGCTACAGAAAGGGCATGACGCCTGTAACCGCCCCTTTTTCCTTTCCTGTTACGCCCGTGCGCGTGGAGTTCGTCAGCGCAGAGGCCCGCGCCCTGTACGCGGACGGCCTGAACCCGGCGACCTCTTACTCTGTCGGCACTGATCTGCGCGCCTGCTTTGACGAAGATGTCCGGGAGATTCCTCCCGGGGAACGTCTGCCGGTGCCGTCCGGTCTGCGGGTTCAGCCCCGGTTGCCGGGCTTCGCCGGTTTCCTTTACTCCCGCAGCGGGCTCGGCGCGCGCGACGGCCTTGTGGTTGCTCAGGGCGTGGGCGTCATCGACCCCGATTATACCGGGGAAATCATCATCATGCTGCTCAATACCTCGACGGAAAGCCGACGTATCCGACGCGGCGAGCGCGTGGCCCAGCTGGTCTTTCAGCCCGTTGTCATGCCGCAGTGGCAGGAAGGTCCTCTTTCCGTCACGGATCGCGGTTCGGGCGGCTTCGGACATACGGGCGCGTAGCTCGCCTTTTCCGGTTCCTGTTGCGAGTATCCGCACGAGGCGGCGCGTCCGCCGCTTCTTTCATCGTGTTTTCCCCCTGTTTCCACTTTTTTGTGCGGCAACGCACGGACAGCAAGGATTTTTTGCCGCAAGCTGCTTAGGGCCTGTTAACACTAAATGGTACTTCTGGGGGGGAAGGCCCCCCCCTGCTTCGCTGTCGATGCCCGTAAGTCTCCTGCGTCGCCTGACGGGCACGGCCTTCGGCCGCCCGTTGGGTCGCTGGCTTGGCGCACAGGGGGCGTATCCTTCCCTCAACGCGCTTTTTTCAGAGGGGATACAGGCCATGGGGCAAATACCTCTTACATGACCTGTATGGACGCACTTTTATTTATTTGAAATAAATAGAAAAATTAGTGTTGACAGGCCTTGACCCGGCGACATGGCGCTGTCTGAAGTGCCTGCGGGGGTGTTTTTGTGAATTGGGTTCGGGCACATTGTGTCCGCAGTTAAGGAGAGTATGGCCATGAGCCAAGCCTTTGATCAGGTGAAGGAGCAGGAAGAAAGCCTGCTGTGTCGTTCCTACAGCCGCTATCCCATTGCCGTTGCGCGCGGGAAAGGCTCCCGCCTGTGGGATGTGGACGGCAAGGAATACGTGGATTTGCTGGCCGGTATTGCCGTTACCGGTCTCGGGCACTGCAATGATGAAGTGACGGCCGCTCTTGTGGAGCAGGCCGGGCGTCTGTGGCATGTGAGCAATCTTTTCTATCAGGAGCCGCAGCTGGAGCTGGCGCGCCGCATTCTTGCCGAAAGCCATCACGGCAAGATCTTTTTCTGTAATTCCGGCGCGGAAGCCAACGAAGCGGCCATCAAACTGGCGCGCCGCTACATGCGCAAGGTGCGCAGGCAGGACGCCTACGAGATCATCACCCTGTCGAGCTGCTTTCATGGCCGCACCTTCGGCGCTCTGGCCGCAACAGGCCGGGAAAGTCTCAGCGACGGCTTTACGCCGCTGCCGGAAGGCTTCAGCCAGGTAGAAGCCGGGAATCTGGCCGCGCTGGAAGCGGCCATCGGGCCGAAGACGGCCGCCGTGATGCTGGAAGTTGTGCAGGGAGAAGGCGGCGTGCTTCCTCTGCCCGCCGATTATCTGCAGGGTGTGGAACGTCTGTGCCGGGCAAAGGGCATTCTGCTCATTTGCGATGAGGTGCAGGCGGGGCTTTGCCGTACCGGCAAGTTCTGGGCCTATCAGAACTTCGGACTGACGCCGGACATCATTTCCTGCGCCAAGGCTCTGGCCAACGGTCTGCCCATGGGCGCCATGCTGGCGACCGACGAAGTGGCCCAGGGCTTTGTGGCCGGTAGTCATGCCACCACCTTTGGCGGCGGCGCGCTCGTTTCCGCAGTTGCGGCCAAGACTGTGGAAATTCTGCGCCGGGATCATCTTGATGCCCGCGCCGCGGCGCTGGGTGCTGAGTTCCGTGACAAGGCCGAAGCCCTGCGCAAGCGTCTGGGCGGGGCTATTGTTGAAGTCCGCGGTCTGGGCCTCATGATCGGTATCGAACTGGCCGAAGACGGCACCGAAGTCTGGCGCGAACTCCTGCGGCGCGGTATTATCTGCAATCTGAGCCACGGCAAGACCCTGCGCCTGCTGCCCGCACTGACCATTGATGCCGCCGATCTGGACACCTTCCTTGAGACGCTGGAAGCCATTCTGTCCGGGCGTTAGAATTTAGACTGTCGGGGGGAAGGTGCATTACCTGTAAAAATAAGTGGTTGTAAAGAAGGCCCGTGCGTCTGATGACGCACGGGCCTTTGCTGTTGAGGGGCGTGGTTCTAGAGCAATTTCATTTGAAATGCTTCGCATTTCAAATCATACGGCCTGTCGTTTCGCGGAAAAAGCGCGGTTTTTCCGCTCACTTTGGACCGGACGGCGCTGCGCCGCCTCGCGTTTCATCTTTTTTAAAGTTGAAACGCTCTATGTACGGGTTTTGGGGGAGGAGGGGGCGCAGGGAGGAGGAGCCCCCTTCTTGCCGCAAGCAAAAGGGGGCTTCCCCCGCACTTCCCGTACTTTTTCTTACACACCGAGATAGGCGGAGCGGACGGCCGGGCTTGCCAGCAGGACAGAGGCCTTGTCGGTCATGACGATACGGCCGTTTTCCAGCACATAGCCGCGGTGGGCGATGCGCAGGGCCTGATTGGCGTTCTGTTCGACCAGGAAGACCGTGGTGCCGTCGGCGTTGACCTTCTGAATAATTTTGAAAATCTGCTGAATGATGATGGGCGCGAGGCCCAGCGAGGGCTCGTCCAGCAGCAGCAGACGGGGGCGGCCCATGAGGGCGCGGCTGATGGCCAGCATTTGCTGCTCGCCGCCGGAGAGCGTGCCGCCCTGCTGCTTGCGGCGTTTTGCAAGAATGGGAAACAGCTCGAAAACATAGTCCATGTCGCGCGGAATGCCGCTCTTGTCCCTGCGCAGGAACGCACCGAGATCCAGATTCTCCTGAACCGTCATGTCCGGGAAAATCAGACGGCCTTCGGGCACCTGACTGATGCCGAGGGTGACGATTTCGTGGGGAGCCCGTTCGTGGATGGGCTCGCCGTTCCAGAGGATTTCTCCTCTGCGAGGGCGGTTGATGCCGCAGATGGTCATCAGTGTGGTGGACTTGCCCGCGCCGTTGGCTCCGATCAGCGTCACAATCTCGCCGTCGTTGATGGTCAGCGAGATGCCGCGAAGGGCCTGAATATTGCCGTAGTAGGTGTCAACATCGCGCATTTCAAGCATGGTCGCTCTCCCCGAGATAGGCTTGGATGACCCGCTGGTTGGCGCGCACCTCTTCGGGGGTGCCGTCGGCGATGCGGGAGCCGTATTCCATGACGTAGATGCGGTCGGAAAGGGACATGACCATCCCCATGTCGTGTTCGATGAGCAGGATGGAGAGATCGCGGCTGTCGCGGAGATGACGCACCAGCTCTTCCAGTTCCTTGGTTTCCTGCGGATTCATGCCCGCGGCGGGTTCGTCCAGGAGCAGCATGCGCGGATTGGTGGCCAGAGCGCGGGCAATTTCCAGACGTCGCTGCGCGCCGTAGGGCAGGTTGTGGGCTCGTTCATTCCAGAACTGCTCCAGATGTACGCTTTCCAGCAGTTCGTAGGAAATGTCGATGGTTTCCTGCTCTTCACGACGGGCAAAGGGCGTGCGGGTCAGCGCGCCCCAGATGCCTGTTCTGGTGCGGCAGTGACGACCGATCATCACGTTTTCCAGCACGGTCATGTCGCCGAACAGGCGGATATTCTGGAAGGTGCGGGCCATGCCCATGGCGGTGATGTCGTGGGGCTTGCGGCCGTTGAGCAGATGGCGGCGCTTCTGGGCGTCATGGAGATAGACGCGACCTTCCGTAGGCGTATAAATGCCGGTGACGCAGTTGAAGAAGGTGGTCTTGCCTGCGCCGTTGGGGCCGATGAGCGCGACGATTTCGCCTTCGTTGACGGTCAGATCAAGCTCGTTCAGGGCGCGCAGGCCGCCGAAATCCTGCGTCAGCTCTTCCACCTCCAGCACGGGCCGGGGGGCAGCGACGGCGTCTTCTTCCGGTTTCATGGCATCGTTCCTGCGCGCGTCGGGAGTTTCGGAATACTGGCTCATGCGCGTTCCTTTTGTGCGGCATCGCCATGCAGTTTGGTGATGCGATAGCGGCGGCGTTCGCCGGTGACGAGGCCCTGCGGGCGGAAGATCATCATGATGACCATGATCGCGCCGAAGATGAGCATGCGGTACTCGGAGAAGGCTCGCAGATATTCGGGAGCCAGGATAAGAATCATGGCCGCGATGACAACGCCCACAATGGAGCCCATGCCGCCCAGCACCACCATGGAAAGAATCATGGCTGATTCCATGAAGGTGAAGCTGGCCGGGTTGATGAAGCTGGTCTTGGCGGCAAAGATGACGCCGGCAAAGCCCGCCCAGCAGGAGCTGAGAGCAAAGGCCGACAGCTTGACGCGCGCCAGATTGATGCCCATGGCCTCACAGGCGATTTCGTCTTCGCGCAGAGCCTGCAGGGCAAGGCCCACACGGGAGTTCTTCAGGCGGGAAATCACGACGATGGTGATGATGACGGCCGCCAGCACGATGTAATAGACGAACATAGTGGACAGGTTGATGTCCATGTCCA